>DASTCZ010000328.1:0-22499 GCA_035710585.1 Candidatus Acidiferrales bacterium
GGATGGATTCGCGGGCGCAGCTCTGAGCCGACAACGCCGATTTGCTCGCGCAAATCGAGTTGCGTGCGCAATTCCTCGACGGCCGCCTGCCGCTCACGGATTTGTTCAGCGCGGGCGGGAGCGAGCAACCAGCTCGCCAACCTCTCCTCGCCCATCGCTGTTCGCGCGATCGAGAGCAGCTCGAACAAGCTGCCGCCCCCGAAAATATCCAAATCGTCTGCGTAGACGTGCATTGGATCGCGGAATCTTTCGCCGGTTTCGCCGCTGCCGGCCCATCGGTCTTCGATTCGCGCGTTTCCGCGCCGGTAAAAGTTGGCCGCCGCCTCGGCACGGCTTCTCGCTCGCAGAATCCGTTCGTGGAGGAGGGCAAGCACCGCATAGACCACGAGCGCGCCCAGGAGCCAGTATCCCGAAATGCTATGGCTCACGTAGCGCAGCCACGCGAAAGCGACCGCAGTTCCGGCGACCGCAACCTTCCAATAGCCCATGCGAACGTGCGAACGTTCTTTTCGCGCGGACGCACCCTCGCGCTCGATCAGCCGCTTGGCGTATTCCAATCGCGGCAGCGACGATTTCTCGTCCACGCTCGCGTTAACTTCGTTTGTCTCCACCATGTGTCGAATCGCGGCAAATCTTAGCATCGAAGCGGCGGCGCTTCCCTGTGCTGGACAAGCGAATCGATTCGCCTGTAATGTTTGCGGGATGCTGCGCCGATTGCGGCGCTCCTATGGGATACGTCGAAAAAAATCTCATTCCGGGCGAGAGCATCCTCTTTCGCACTCGGTTGCATTCCATCGTTCTCATCGGTCCTATCTTCACTGCCCTACTCATCTGTGTCCCGGGCGCCCTCTGCGCGATGGAGTCTGAGAAGCACCGCGGCGAGCCCGGCAATTCGGCGAAACTTTGGGCTTTGGCGGCCGCCCTGACTTTTATTATCGCGTTTCTCGTAATTCTTTACGGAATCGCAAAGCGCAATTCCACTGAAATGGCCGTGACGAACCGCCGCGTCCTGATCAAGTGGGGCCTTGGCGGCCGGCGCACGCTCGAAATCGTGCTTGCAAAAGTGGAGAGTATCTCGGTCAGCGAGACGATTCTGGGCCGCATGCTCGGGTACGGAACCGTGATTGTGCGCGGCACCGGCGGAACGCCGGAGCCGGTCGTGCTGATTGCGCGCCCCAACGAATTTCGTCGCAGCGTGTATGAGCAACTTGCCTCACTTCAAGGACCCGCTGCCGGAGCCGCCTCCGCAGCGATGCAGCCGTAGCCGCATTTGGCGAGCGCGCAATGCGATCTCGATAGTCGTTCTCAATTACCTTCCGAAAGTTGTAAGCTTCGCCGCGATCACCGATAGAACTGGATTTCGCCACGCCAAGGAGCGCGCACGGAAAACTCCGCCACTGCAAGTTCTGCCAGCTCAGCGCGGCCACGCGGGCATCTCCTCCGCATTCTGGGGGTGACGTTCGGGGTCGCGGTCGTGATCGGTGGCACCATCGGCTCGGGAATTCTTCGGACGCCCGGTGAAGTGGCCGCACAACTCCGCGCGCCGTGGCTGATTATCACCGTTTGGCTCCTCGGCGGGCTCTACGCGGTTCTTTGCACTCTTGCCGTCACCGAACTCGCGACCACTTATCCCGTCGCCGGCAGCTGGTTCGTTTATTCGCGCCGTGCGTTTGGAAAGTACGCCGGATTTGTCGTCGGCTGCTGCGATTGGATGATGCAATCGACGGCGATCGCTTATCTGTCGGTGGCTTTCGGAGAATTTGCCGCCGGCTTGCAGCCTCGCCTTACGCCTTACGTCAATCGCATCGGGCTTGGCTGTCTGCTCGTTCTTGCTGCGCTCAATTGGATCGGGCTGCGCGCAGGAAGCCGCACGCAGGAAATCACCAGCTTCATTAAAGCGTTTTCGCTGATTCTGTTTGTCGCCGGCTGCTTTTTTCTTTCGCCTTCAGGCGGGAGCGCTGCTCCGGCAGCTACAGCCCTACCCGCTCGAACCGAAAGCATGTTCATTGCGTTCGTTATCGCGTTCCAGGCCGTCATCGTCACCTACGACGGGTGGTACAGCGCGATCTATTTCGTGGAAGAAGACAAGAATCCGTCGCGCAACATGCCGCGTTCTTCTCTGATCGGCACTCTTGCGTGCGTTGTGATTTTCGTTCTCGTGAATTTTGCGCTGCTCCGAATTCTGCCGATTCCGCAGCTCGCCACCTCTCAAGTGCCCGCGGCAGATGCAGCTCGCACCGTCTTCGGCAGCCATGGCAAGCAAATCATCCTGATCATTTCCATGATCACCTCCATCAGCACGGTCAACGCCACAATTCTGATGTCGCCCCGCATTCTGTTTGGCATGAGCCGAGAAGGCCTTCTGCCTCGCTGGCTCACCGCCGTCAATCCCGGCGGCACGCCAGCCGCGGCGTTGCTGCTGTGCACCGTCGCGAGCGGCGCCCTCATCCTGAGCGGAAATTTCGATTCGCTGATCGCCATTTGTTCGTTTCTCTATGTGGCCGCGTATATTTCGGGATTCGCTTCGCTGTTCGTTCTGCGTTCGCGTCCGGCTGCGGATGCTGCGCAGGATCACTTCAAGATGTGGGGCTATCCGTGGACGAATCTTGCGGTGCTCTTAGCATCCGCGGGATTTCTGATCGCATCGGTATTCGGCGATCTACGGCACAGCCTTTTCACACTGATCCTGATCGCGCTCACCTATCCGCTCTATTTTTTCCTGATCAGGAAACAGGGCTCGCGCTAAGAGCTGCCGCGGTTTAGTTCATCGCCGCCAGTATGCGCTTTATGCGCTTTTTCTAATTCCAAAACTCTCTTGTCAAAAGCGCTCAGCAGTCCTTCTCTCGTCGAATACGGCCCTGGCTGGTAGGCCCGGGAACTGATGCCGAGCTGCGATTGTTCGGAAATATCCCAATCCTCGCGGTTCGTGGTGTCCCAAAACTCGATCACGTCCTCAGCGACAAAATCTCTTTTTGCCAATTCCGCGGGATGGAAATGCCACTCGCATGCGATTTTTGTCCGGTCCACAGCCTGCGGCCACAAGCGGTGCACCATCATGTAGTCGGGATGCAGGCTCAAGAGCAGGTTGGGATAAATCGCGTAATAAAACACTCGTTTCCGTTGCTCGTCACTCAGTCCGGGCAAATAATCGCGCTTGCGGGTTCCATCCATGCTCATGGTCTGCGCGCCGCGGCGGAATTCCATCGAGCCGCCGATGTAGCCGGGCTGCGGGGCCTCATTATCTCCGCTCATCGGATCGCTTACCTCGCACAGCAGCGGATGGAGCACGGGGCAGTGCAGGCATTCGTTGTAATTCGAAATGATCAGCTTCCAATTCGCGCTAACGTCGTATTCGATGCGATTGTGCATGCGTAGATCGCGCATTTGCCACGGCGCGAAATTCTCGGGAAGTTCTCCGAGCTGCTCCGAAAGGGGCGGCGCTTCGGGGGACATGTTTAAGAAAATGTGGCCGTCCCAGACGGCGCTACTCACGCAATGAAGCGGAAAATCGTCGCGGCGGAACCCTTCCTCCATGAATGGCGCGCCCGTTAGGCTGCCATCGAGCGCGTAGGTCCAGCCGTGGTACGGGCACTGGATGCGGCCGGCGAATTCGCCTGTCACTTCGCGGCAGATGCGCGTGCCGCGATGCCGGCAGACGTTGTAGAACGCTTGAATCGCGCCGCTTGTGTCGCGAGTCACGATGAGGCTTTCTCCCGCCGCTTCGCACAGAAAGTAGTCTCCCGCGCTCTCGATCTGCCCTTCCCGTCCGGCGCAAAACCACATGCCGCGGAAAAATGCGTCCATCTCGCGCCGGAATATCTCTGCATCCGTGTAATACCGGCCCGGCAGCGTCATTGCGTTCCCGTTTTCGCTCGAGTGCATTTGCGTTCTCTCGCAGAATGATGCCACGAACGGCGCGCGCCCGTCTGCACATCTGCTCGCGAGCCAAAACTGTTCCAACCAGGTTCCCTGTTGCTTTCCTAAACGAGTTGTGGCATCTTCCTGTTGGAAACCTAATGGAGGCGTAGTGAAGGAAAAGAAGGACGTTCAGCAAGGCACGCTTGCGTTGATGGTCCTAAAGACGCTGGATGTACTCGGACCCTTGCACGGCTACGGAATCGCGCGCCGCATCGAGCAGATCAGCGGCGATCTGCTGGCCGTGAACCAGGGGACGCTCTACCCGCTGCTTTTGAAGCTGGAGAACGAAGGCGCGATCGCTTCCGATTGGGGCACGTCGGAGAACAATCGCAAGGCACGCTACTACCGCCTGACGCGAACTGGGCGCAAACAGCTGCAGGCGGAAACCCGCGAGTGGGAGCAGACTTCGGCAATCATCCAACGCTTCTTCGCGGCGAAAACCGGTGAGCCTTCGTGAGAGCCACGCGCCGGTTCTTCCATCGTCTTGCGGGCATTTTCGGCCGCAAGCGAAGCGACGACCGCTGGCAGAGAGAACTGGAGCAGCACCTCGCATTCCAGACTGAGGAGAATCTTCGCGCCGGTCTTCCGTCAGCGGAAGCGCGCCGCCACGCGGTGCTGAAATTCGGCGTTCTCGAGTCGATCGCTGAAGATTATCGCTCTGAGCGCGCACTGCCTCTCTTCGAGACGCTCGCGCAGGATGCGCGCTTTGCGATGCGGACATTTCACAAATCGCCTGGGTTCGCGGCCGTCGCGATATTGACGGTGGCGCTCGGCATCGGCGCGACCACAGCGATCTTCAGCATCGTGGATGCCACGCTTATTCATCCGCTTCCGTATCCGCATCCCGAGCAACTCGTAAACATTCAAGACGATCTTCCAGGCATCGGCGCGCAGGCCGTCGGAATGTCCGTGCCCGAATGGCAGGACTTGCAGCGCTCCGGCATTTTTGAATACGTCTCACCGATCGCCGGCGGCGATGTGAATCTCACTGGCGCGTCGCAGCCCACGCGAATCCGCTTCCTCAATATTCCGCCGAATTATTTCGCCACGATCGGCCTTAAACCGCAGCTCGGCAGCACTTTTGATCCCGAAGATCGCACTCCCGGATTCACGCTTGACGTGCTGATCAGCGACGGGCTGTGGAAGCGTGTGTTCGCCTCGGATCCGCAGGTGATCGGCAAGAGCTTGCGGTTGGATAACGATCTTTACCGCGTGATCGGCGTGATGCCGCCGGGGTACCACGATCCTGGGCGCACAGCCGAAGAGAGAAATGTCGATCTTTGGGCGGCTTCGGGCTTCGCCGGCCCGCCCGCGCCGCCGCCGCTTCGCAGCACGCGGCTGCTTCCAAGAACGATCGCGCGGCTGAAGCCGGGGCTCTCGATTGACGTCGCGCAAACGCGCGTGGATGCACTGGTCGCCGCGCTGCAAAAACAATTTCCGGCTGAGTATCCACTTCAGAGTGGTTGGAGCATTCGGCTGACGCCGCTGAAGGACGCCGTGGTTGGAAACGTTCGCTGCTCACTGATTTTGCTTCTTGGCGCCGTCGGGTTGGTGCTGCTGATCGGCTCTGTGAACCTTGCGAATCTTCTGCTTGCACGGGCGAGTGGACGAGCGCGCGAGATGGCGGTACGCCAGGCCCTTGGCGCAGCGCGTCCGCGACTAGTGCGGCAGCTGCTCACAGAAAGCCTGCTGCTCTCGATCATCGGCGGCGCGGGGGGGCTCATCTTGGTGCTCTGCTTTAAGGGTTTCCTCCTGCGCGTGCTGCCGGACACCGTGCCTCGCTTGAACGAAGTCTCGATCAATCTGCCGGTTTTGCTTTTCGCTCTCCTCGTTTCACTCATCGCGGGCGCGATCTTCGGCCTGGCTCCGGCGCTTCACGCCGGCCGGCTCGATTTGATCCACGCGCTCCGACAGGAGGGCCGCGGATCCACCGGCTCATCGGAGCAGGCCCGAACGCGGCGCGCGCTTGTCGTCACGGAATTCGCGCTGTCGCTTGTTCTGATGATTGTTTCCGGATTGCTCCTTCGCAGCTTCTGGATGTTGCAACATGTGCCGCTCGGCTTCGCGGCAAGTGATGTCATGTGTATACGCACGTGGCTGCCGGTGCCGAATGATCCGTCCACGGACGTCTATGGAACTCCGGCGAAGGAAGCGCCGTTGCTGCGCGAAGCGCTGCGGCGTGTTCGCGCGCTGCCGGGAGTGGAAGAGGCCGCGATTGGCGATTTGCAATCGATTCCTTTGCGCGGAATACGCAACGACCTGAATCCGAATCCATTGACCATCGATGGCCGCGCAAACGCGAACGGCCAGCCGCCGTTGGTCGATCGCACGCTCGTCACGCCCGAGTATTTCCATCTCTTGCGGATCACTTTGCAAACGGGGCGCCTCTTCAATGAGATGGACAACGAGACGGCTCAAAACGTCGCGATAGTAAATCAAGCTTTCGCGCAAATGTATTTTCCGAATGCCGATCCGCTCGCGAAGCGCATCAACGTGTCCCTGACAACGATCGCATGGGCATCGATCATCGGCGTAGTAGCAAACGCGCGGACCGAATCGCTCGCTGAAGCGCCTGCGCCCCAGGTCTATCTCTGCGCTTATCAGCGGCGGCCGAAGGACCTGACGATTTTTCTCCGCGGTCGTCTCGATGCCGCGGCAATCCCGATCGAAGTGCGCCAGCAGGTGCAAACTGTGGATCCCGAACTTCCCGTGTTTGGCGCTGCATGGCTCGCGGGCAAAGTGTCCGAATCGCTCGCCGAGCGCCGCTTCTCGATGGAAATGATCGCGCTTTTCGGATCAGTGGCGCTGCTGCTCGCACTGATCGGAATATATGGCGTGATTTCCTACGTCGTGGGGGAGCGGTCTCACGAAATTGCGATTCGTCTCGCGCTGGGCGCGCATCGCGGAAATATCCTGCGCATGATTCTGCGAGATGGATTGAAGCTAGCGATCTTCGGCATCGTTCTCGGGTTGGCCGGCGCACTCGTTCTGTCACCCTTGCTCTCGAGTCTGCTCTACGGAGTCCCGCCGGTTGATCCGGCAACGTTTGCTGCTACCACTTTGCTTTTTGTGATCGTCGCGCTGTTCGCCTGCTATGTGCCTGCGCGGCGCGCGACGAAAGTTGATCCGATGCAGGCGCTTCGCGATGCGTGAGCCGATTCAATATGGAATCGTCGTTTGTGGGAGCAATGATTTCTGTGGATCGCGCGTCTTCATAACGGAGTTTAACCATCTACTTCGTTCGTCGGGCATGATTTGCTTCCCTGGGTGAAGTGGGAGAAACGAGATGAGAACTCTCAGGCGATTCTTCGCGCGTCTCTTGCATCCGAGACCGGAACAGCAAGACGAGCGCTTGAATCGCGAGATCGGTCACTACATCGCATCGCAGACCGAGGAGAATCTTCGCGCGGGCCTTTCCCCGGCGGAAGCTCGCCGCCAAGCGGTGCTGAAATTTGGCGCGGTCGAATCCGTGAAAGAGGAATATCGCGCCGAAGGCCGCTGGCCATTTTTCGACGAACTCGTACAGGATTCGCGGTACGCGCTTCGCACCCTGCGGAAATCGCCCGGCTTCGCTGCGGTGGCCATTGCCACAATCGCGCTGGGCATTGGCGCGACGACCGCGATCTTCAGCGTCGTAGACGCGACGCTTCTTCATCCTTTGCCCTATCCGCATCCCGAGCAACTGGTTCGCGTTGAGGACGACCTCTCCGGGATAGGCTCGCGCGATGTGGGGATGTCCGAACCGGAATGGCAAGACTTGCAGCATTCCGGAATTTTTCAATACTCCTCTCCCGCGTGGTACGACGACAATAACCTCACGGGCGCGTCACGCCCCGCGCGCGTCAGCCTGCTGTGCGTCGCGCCCGACTATTTTGCGGTGTTGGGAGTGAATCCCGAGCTCGGACGAACTTTCCCGCCAGAGGATCATTCGCCCAGCTTTACCTATGAAGTTGTCATCAGCGACGGGCTATGGAAGCGCAATTTTTCCGGCGATCTGAATGTGCTTGGGAGAACTCTTCGGCTCGACACGGACCTCTACCACATTGTCGGAGTGATGCCGCCGGACTTTCACGATCCCGGCACGAGCCTGCGCGAACGAAACATCGAAGTCTGGGCGGCGACAAGCTTTTACGGTCCGCCGATGCTGGATCATCCGCCGCGGAGCGGACGCAATCTGCCAACCGCTATCGCGCGGCTCGCGCCAGGCATGACGATCGACGCCGCGCAAGCCAAACTGGACGCACTCGTCGCGTCATTGCAAAAACAATTTCCCAACGACTACCCACTGCAGAGCGGCTGGCGGATAAAAATTGTTCCTCTGAAGGACACGGTCGTCGGAAATCTTCGCCAGTCGCTCCTGCTGCTCCTCGGCGCAGTCGGGCTTGTTCTGTTGATCGGCTGCGTTAATGTCGCGAATCTGTTGCTCGCAAAGGCCAGCGCGCGCGGGCGCGAAATGGCGATTCGACAAGCGATGGGGGCCGCGCGGGGGCGTCTCGCGCGTCAATTGCTCACCGAAAGTTTGTTGCTTTCGTTGATTGGCGGCGTGGTCGGGCTCGCGGTGCTGCTATCGACGCAGAAGTTTTTGGTGCGGATCATTCCGGAGTCACTGCCGCGCTTCAGCAGTGTTTCGATCAGCTGGAGCGTTCTCTCTTTCGCATTCGTCGTGTCTCTTGTTGCGGGCGCCGTCTTCGGGCTGGTTCCGGCTCTTCATGCAGGACGCGTGGACGTCGCCTCCGCTCTCAAACGCGAGGGGCGCGGTTCGACGGGCACAGGCGAGCAGGCGCGCGCACGCCGCGTGCTGGTCGTCACTGAGTTCGCTCTCTCTTTGGTTCTGATGATTTCCGCGGGATTGCTACTGCGCAGCTTCTGGGGCTTGCTCAATGCCTCCCTCGGATTCCGCCCCGAAAAAGTGATGACGATCAAAACGCGGCTTCCCTATCCCAACGATACCAAGATGGATGCGTACGCCACCGCCACGCAGGAAGCGCCTTTCCTGCATGAAGTCCTCCGCCGAGTCCGGAATCTTCCCGGCGTCGAGGAGGCAGCTATGGGCGAGCTGGGGGCGCTGCCTCTTGCTCACGATAGAAACAATCAGAATCAACCGGTACTGCTGATCATCGAAGGCAGCGAGAACCGTATCAACGCAACCCCGCTCATCGACGATGCGTACGTCACCCCGGAGTACTTCCACTTGATGGGCATGAGCATCGCGCGGGGCCGCTTTTTCGACGACTTCGATACAGATAAGTCCACGACGGTTGCCGTAATCAACGAAGCCGCGGCGCGCACGTACTGGCCCGGCGAAGATCCCATCGGCAAACACGTGAAGCTCCGCCGCTCGGCGACGTCATGGATCACGATCGTCGGCATCGTCCGCAATGCGCGGACCGAGTCCATTGAGAACGAAGCCGTGCCAGTCGTCTTCGCCAGTTTGAATCAGCTCAGCGGGAAGCACCTCGCGATATTTCTTCGCGGAAACTTGGACGAAGCCGCGATACCGGAGCAAGTGCGAGCACAAGTCCAGGCCGTCGATTCGACGATCCCCGTGTTTGCGCCGCAGACGGTGTCCGAAGCGGTCTCCGCTTCGCTTGCCGAGCGCCGGTTCGCGCTGGAAATGGTCACGCTTTTCGCGATCACAGCATTGCTTCTCGCTGCGATCGGAATTTTCGGCGTGATGTCGTATATCGTCAGCGAACGGACACACGAATTCGGCATTCGCCTCGCGTTGGGCGCGCGTCCCGGTAACGTCATTGTCCTGGTTCTCCGGCAGGGATTGGCGCTTGCTTTCACGGGAACGGTCGTAGGCCTGGTCGGCGCGGTTATCGTTTCGCGATTGATGGCCGGAGTTCTCTATGGCGTCCGGCCGACTGATCCGGTCACCTTCGGGGGAGTGGCGCTGCTTTTCACTGTGGTCGCCCTGCTCGCGTGCTACATTCCGGCGCGGCGAACTTTACGCGTTGACCCGATCATCGCGCTGAGAAACGAATAGCTCGGTAGGGCTCGCGCACCTCCGGGCCGATTTGCCTCCGAAAAATACACCGCCGCGAACCCGCCCCACATCTAAAGGTTGAATCGGAGGAATAAATCATGTCTGCAACCGATCCTAGAAAAGCGCCCCAAACGGAGCCGCCGAAAGACGCAAATGACAAAACGGAAAAGCGTCCTGTCCAGCCGGTTCCCGCCCAGCGGCCGCCGGATCAGCCGGGTGACGAGGAAGTGCCGGAAGTGGACGACAGCGATGTTGATGAGTCATCGCGCGAATCGTTTCCCGCGAGCGACCCTCCGGCATGGAACGAGCATCCGTCGAAAAGGAAATAGTCATTCCCTCTAGCTTCGTGGCAATCGGCAGTGTTTGCATCAAGTTTGTCCTGGTCTTGTAAAATCGCGTCCGGAATTCGCTGATTTCCTATCCGCGATTTCAGTATAAAGATTTTCGCGTTATACAATTTTTGCCCGTGTCCAATTCCTCCTCCATCCCTCGCGCGAAAGTTCATTCTTCAAGAAACGGCGCAGAGCATCTCCGCCTTGAGGAATATCGCAACGGAAAAGTGCACTGGAAGCGCTGGGGCCCCTATGTGAGCAACCGCGAGTGGGGCACGGTTCGCGAGGACTACAGCTCCAGCGGTACAGCATGGGACTACTTTCCTCATGAGCACGCTCGGTCGCGCGCTTATCGTTGGGGCGAAGACGGGATTGCGGGTCTGTGCGACGACAACCAGCGCATCTGCATTGCGCTTGCCATGTGGAATGGCCGCGACCCTATCTTGAAAGAGCGCATGTTTGGCCTGACGGCGAACGAAGGGAATCACGGCGAAGACGTGAAGGAGTACTACTTTTTTCTGGACTCCACTCCCACGCATTCGTACATGAAATTCCTGTATAAATATCCTCAGACCGAATTTCCATACGCGCGTCTCGTCGCCGAAAATCGCAAACGCAGCCGCACCGAGCCCGAATTCGATCTCTCCGACAGCGGAGTTTTCGATGAGAATCGCTATTTCGATGTTGTGGTCGAATACGCGAAAGCTTCCGCGGACGACATCCTGATCCGCATTACGGCGAGCAACCGCGGCCCAGACACGGCTGGGCTGGTTCTATTGCCGACGTTGTGGTTCCGCAATCGCTGGGCCTGGGGCCGCGATTCCGATCTGGCGCGCGTCTTGCGTGCACAACTTCCTCAGGATGCCGGTGTCGTCGCCATCGAACTTGAAGAGCAGATGTATGGAAAGCGATGGCTATTTGCGGAAGGGCGGCCCGAACTTCTCTTCACTGAAAACGAAACGAATTTTGAAAAGTTGTTCGGCGTAACGAATGCCAAGCCGCACGTGAAGGACGCTTTTCACGATTACGTCATCGAGCGGAAAGATGGCGCGGTAAATCCGGCGGAAACCGGCACGAAGTCAGCGGCGCTCTACCGCCTCGACCTCTCTGCCGGGGCAACTTCGACAATTCGCCTGCGCTTCACGGACAAACTCCCGCAGTCTCCCAGCATGCTCGGGCTGTTCGGCGACGAATTCGATTCCATCTTTAAGTCCCGGAAATCAGAGGCGGACGAGTTCTACGCCGTCTGCAATCAGTCGCGGCGCAATTTGAGCGACGACGCGCGCAACGTGATGCGGCAGGCATTCTCCGGTCTGCTGTGGAACAAGCAGTTCTACCACTACGATGTGCACACCTGGCTCCAAGGCGATCCGGCACAGCCTCCTCCACCAGCGGAGCGATTGAACGGGCGCAATCACCGCTGGCCGACGCTTTTCACTCACGATGTGATGTCGATGCCGGACAACTGGGAATTTCCGTGGTTCGCAGCGTGGGATTTGGCGTTTCATACCATTCCGCTCGCGATGGTCGATCCTGACTATGCCAAGGAACAGCTGATCCTGTTGATGCGCGAGTGGTACATGCACCCAAACGGGCAGTTTCCTGCTTACGAGTGGGGCTTCAGCGACGTGAATCCGCCCGTCCACGCATGGGCGGCGTGGCGCGTTTACAAGATCGAAGGCCGGGTGCGTGGGAGGCTCGACCGCGAATTCCTTGTGCGGGCATTCCACAAACTGCTCTTGAATTTCACCTGGTGGGTGAATCGCAAAGACCCCGAAGGGATGAACGTCTTTGAAGGAGGATTTCTCGGCCTCGATAACATCGGCGTGTTCGATCGCTCCGCGCCGCTGCCCATCGGCGGCCATCTCGAGCAATCCGACGGCACGAGCTGGGTCGCCATGTATTGCCTGAACATGCTCGCGATGGCGATCGAGCTCGCAAAGCATGACATCGCCTACGAAGATGTGGCGACAAAATTCTTCGAACACTTCGTCTACATCTCTGAAGCCATGAATAATCGCGGCGGAGCAGGCATGGCGCTCTGGGATGATGAGGACGGTTTCTATTACGACGTGCTTCACCTTCCCGACAGCACGCGCCACTTCATGAAGGTGCGTTCGATGGTGGGCCTGATTCCGCTGCTCGCAGTGGAAACGCTGGAACCCGAAGCGATCAAGAGATTGACCGGCTTTCGCGCGCGTATGCAATGGTTCATCCAGAATAAGCCGGCATTTTGCGAATACATGGACACTTCCTCCACGTCCGATGGCGCGCAGCGCATCCTGCTTTCACTCGTCAATCGCGATCGCCTGCCGCGCGTGCTGCGCTACATGCTCGACGAAAATGAGTTTCTCTCGCCGCACGGCATCCGGTCGATTTCGAAATACCACAAATTTCATCCGTACGTGCTGAAGCTGGATGGCATTGAGCGCCGCGTCGGCTACGAACCTGCGGAATCGCAATCCGGGATGTTCGGCGGGAATTCAAACTGGCGCGGGCCCGTGTGGATGCCGATGAACTACTTGCTCGTCGAAGCGCTTCAGAAATTTCACTGGTATTACAAGGATTCGCTGCAGGTTGAATATCCAACAGGCGCGGCCCAAAAGACCAACCTGTGGCAGATTGCCGCGGAGCTGTCCCATCGCCTCACTCGCCTCTTTCAGCGGCAGCCCGATGGCACGCGCGCGGGCATGGCCAAACTTGCCCGCTTTCAAAATGATCCGCACTGGCGAGATTTGATCCTATTTCATGAGTATTTCGATGGGGATAACGGCGCCGGCCTGGGCGCGAGCCATCAGACGGGCTGGACTTCACTCGTGGCAAAATTGCTGGAACAAAACGGGGAGTAGCGGGGCGATCGCTCAATCTTCACTTCAGAGGAGTCGAGATGGGCAGCCAATCGAAAACCGTGATCGTCGCAGGTGGTACCGGAGCGCTGGGCCGTTCGGTGGCGACTGCATTCCTGGCCGATGGCGCTCGCGTTGTCGTTACCTATCGCAACAAATCCGAGTTCGATGAGTTTGCTCGCACCGCCGGCGCAAATCTGACTGGGGCCGAATTGGACGCGACGGATGATTCGGCTGCGAAGCGTTTTGCCGACGAAATTGCGAGGCACGGCTCGATTGACGCGTTGATCGTGACGATCGGGGGCTACGCCGGCGGGAAGAATTTGTGGGAAACCGATAAAGCCGCGTTCGATCTGATGATGAATCTCAATCTTCGAGCGGCGTGGGCGATGTCGCGCGCAGTTGCTCCGATCATGATTCGACAGAATCGCGGAACGATGGTTAATGTTGCTTCGCGCGCAGGCTATGGCCGCGCGGCCGGAGCAGCTTTGTATGCCGCCTCCAAAGCAGGCGCACTCGCGCTGTGGGATTCTCTCGCGGAGGAGATGAAACCGTACAACGTCAACGTGAATTCCATCGTGCCCAGCATCATGGATACGCCCGCGAATCGCCGCGCTATGCCGAAGGCGGACTTCGCACAATGGCCGAAGACAGAAGATATCGCCAAAGTGGTTCTATTTCTGTGTTCGGAAGAGGCGCGCGTGATTCACGGCGCGGCGATTCCCGTCTACGGCCGCACTTAATCTGTGACGCGGCTTATCGGGCTGTTTGAGGATGCTCGACCAGCTCGATCAGGATTTTCCTGTTGTCCGCGCCGGCCGCTAGAAAGAAATTCACTCGCGTTCCGTCGGCGCCCCGCCGCGTTGCAGGATAAATTCCTTCCTGACCGAGTTTTTCCGCCAGGACTTGCGTCGCGCGATCAACGTCCGTGACGTCAAATTCCACTTGCTGAATTCCTTCGCCGAATTTCGCCAGGAATTTTGCGATTGCGCCGCCGCCGTCTTTCGTTGTGAGGATGTCGAGCTGAACCGTGACCGCTCGGGGTTCGCCAGATTTCGCGCGCGCCATGAAATTGAACTCGAATTCCATGGCGTCCTGATCGGGCGGGACATCGGAGAGCGGCTTGTTGCCGGCCGCTACGCGAATCCGCTCAAAAGTGTCCGGCTTCACCGCAATTCCGACTGTTGCGACGGCTGGATAGGGCTGCGGATCGTCGTCAAGTTCGAGCTGAACCACTGGGAATGACTTTCGCCCGCCGGAAAGTAAACAGGCGAATTCTGGCTCAGATCGCCATCGATCGAGCGCGGGAAGCGCGCGCTGCCTTCCCATTTCATACAAACGGCGCGCGGCGTGATAGCGCGCATCTCCACCTCGGTCGGGTGACGCGAGGGTCGCAATCAGCTCCGCTTCCGAAAGAGCGCTCATCGCGCCACCTTTTCTTCTCGCCGTTTTTTTTCCTTCGCGTCCCGATTCGAAGACGGATGCCATTACCGCAACCGTCAAAATCAGCGCCACTCCGCCGAGCGTAACTCCGGTTGGAACTTCCACCCATCGCGCGGCCAGCATTTTCCCGCCGACCAGCACAAGAACAGCGGCAAGCCCCCGGCCCAGGTGGCGGAAATATGGCAGCACGCCGGCCAGCAGAAAATAAAACGCGCGCAATCCCAAAATCGCGCAAACGTTTGACGTATAAACGATGAATGGATCGCGAGTGACGCTGAAGACCGCGGGAATCGAATCGATGGCAAAGGCGATGTCCGTGCTTTCGATGACCAGAAGAGCGAGAAAGAGCGGCGTAGCGACCCACTGAGCGCCTTCACGAATAAAAAAGCGCTGCCCGAAGCAGCGATCACTCACGCGAATTAGTTTTCGCGCCGCGCGGACCAGGGGATTTTTTTCGGGCGCTGCATCCGCCTCTTTGTGAAAAAACATTCGTACGCCGGCGAGAATCAGGAACACGCCAAAAACGTAGAGAATCCATTCGAACCGCTGAATCAGCTCGACACCGACCGCGATCATGATGCCGCGCATCACGAGCGCTCCGAGAATGCCCCAGAACAACACACGGTGCTGATATTGCGGCTCGATTTGAAAGTATTTGAAGAGCACGACAAAGAGGAAAATATTGTCGACGCTCAGGGATTTTTCGATCAGGTATCCCGTGAAGAATTGCAGGCCGGCTTCATGCCCGCGCGTAAAATAAACCCATGCGTTGAACCCCAGCGAGAGCGCCACCCAGAAAACGCTCCAGCCGATCGATGCGCGCAGGGATTCCGCGTGTGCTCGGCGATGGAACACTCCCAGGTCGAGCGCCAGCAGCAAAAGGACCACAACATTGAAGCCGATCCACAGCCCTGTGGTTCCCACGAAGGAAGTTTAGTGTGCGGTCAGGCGAATGAAAAGCAGCGCGGCATGGCGGGTCGAAGGTTTAAGGGGCGCGCGGCTCCACTGCATTGAGGTTGGATAGTTCCGCGGCTGAGACCCTGCCCGCGGTCACTCTGACAGCGAAATCCCACCGCACTCGCACGTCACCGGCGGCGGCCTGCGATTCGAGCGTAGAAAGCCAATACGCTCCAGGCGCGACACCGGAAAAATGCCCGCGCCCCTCGAGATCCGTTTCTGTCTTTGCCGCCAAGTACCGCAGCCCCGCGAGTTCCAGCGCGTGACGCCGGATGTGCTCCTTCCGGTCATGCTGCATCTTTGTCCAGCGCGGCCCGGGATCGACAGGTTCAAGCGCGAGGTACATCGTGTCGAGCATCTCTGGGTGGTTCTTGATGTATTCGCGCAGTGCGTCGTGATATTGATCGAGAGCCGCCTGATACTTGTCCGGATGCTTCTTCTTGTCGATCGAAAGGTATTTCGCTGGAGGGAGCTTCACGCTTGGGTCAAGTTCGCTTCGCTTTGCGAATGCGTCTGAAAATTCCGGCACGTCGAAAATGTCTTGCGGGGAGATGAGCTTCGGAAAATCTGTGCCGGAAAGCTCCACGCGACGGTGTTCCTTCATCCACGCCTTCATCGGAGCCGAGACTTCCAGCTTTTCGATGAAGGGATCCATTTGCAGCACGGGCTCAGAGGCTTCCGATTCGCGGCAGATGTCCGTGAAACTTTTGCGCAGCAGATAAACCGTCATGCCTCGCGCAGGCTCGGCCTGGCCATCCGTCGGCGAAACGTGCGCAGTGAAGTCCAGAGAGCCGGTTTGCTGTGCTGCTGTAGGTGCACCGCCGAACATCAGGCAAGCCGCAAGTAAAGCCGCGAGTAGCTGCAACCGATAAGCCAAATCACGCACGCGCATCCTGCGATGCTAACACCTCGGCGAATTCGCCGGCTGCAATGCTTGCAACCCTTTGCCCTGCAAGCCAATAGCGCAGCGACTCGGCCTGCCGCAGCCGCATCTAAGTCCTTTAGGGGGTGTTCTGGGGAGGGAGGCACCATGAAGCGTGCAGAAAATCTCAGAACTCCGCTGATCTCGCTGGCGATCACCGTGGCTCTTGCATTTGCAGGCGTTATGACCCTGCGGGCAGACAGCAAAACGTCCAGCACCGGTGTACCGGTTACAGTTCTTGTTACGGCTACGTCTCACAAAACTTCGGCGCCGAGCGTTCCGGAAAATGAAGTCGTCGTGCGCCAGAATGGCGATGTCCGCCAAGTGATTTCCTGGAAGCCGGCGGCTCATAGCGGATCCGGTCTTGATCTCGCAATTCTGGTTGATGACCAGGCCTCGCAACGGCTGGCCTCGAATCTCGAAGAATTGCGAGAATTTGTCCGCGCGCAGAATTCAGACACGCGGGTCGCCGTGGCCTATGCGAATTACGGCGCGGTCCAGATGGAGCGCGACTTCACGAGCGAGCACGAACTCGCCGCGAAAGCGCTTCGCATCCCGTCGGCCATTCGCGGGACTTCCAACGGCACCTACGATTCCGTCCGCGAGCTGGTGAAGCACTGGCCGAATGACGGCAACCGCCGCGTGCTGCTTCTGATTTCCAGCGGCATCGATCTCACGAACGGCGTTGGCGACACCAACCCTTACCGCAATCTTCCGCTAAGCGATGCGATCGAATCGGCGCAACGCGCGAATGCGGTCGTCTATACCATCTTCGCCGCCGGCGATACGCGCGCTCTACGCAACGACTATCTGACCACAAACGGCCAGGGCAGCCTTGAGCGGCTGGCCAGCGAAACTGGAGGCCACGCGTTTTTCCAGGGCTTGAGCACTCCAGTCTCTCTGCAACCTTTCTTACAGGACTTCTCCGGAATGCTGGGGCAGCAATACCTGCTCACTTTCATGGCGGACGCAAATTCGAAAAGTGAACTTTCACGTCTGAAAGTAACTTCCGAGCAGTCCGGGGTTGAGCTCCACGCTCCAGAGCACGTACTTGTGCCTCGAGCCCAGTAAACCGGTCAACTAGCCAAGTCCATTTGATCCCGCGGCTGCTCCTCGCCGCGGGATTCTTCTTTGAATTAAACCGCTCTGCTATAAGCACTTAGCCGGCGGGCGGCCGCTCGCAACGTGGCTGCTGCCAGCCAGCGCGTGAAGGAAATTTACAAAAAATCCAACTATATCGCGGAACTTTATAGTCGCTCGTGCGTCTTTACATTCAGAAGCAGTCCGAGCTCCGATGGTGCCATGCGCCTGGGAGCGATTCCGAATTCGAAAGATTGCTATGAAGACGAAAAAAGATTCCGAGCCGCGCGCACCTCTTTCTCCCGCAATGTTCCATGTGCTGCTCGCGCTCGCCGATAGCGATAAGCACGGCTACGCGATCATGAAGGAAGTCTCGCGCGCCACAAACGGCGAAGTCTCGCTCAGCGCCGGCACGCTCTACGGAATTCTCCGCCGCCTCGTGACCGACGACATGGTTGTGGAGAAAGACGAGCGCCCATCGCCAGAGCTCGACGACGAGCGGCGCCGCTACTACCGCCTCACCGAGCACGGCCGCAAGATCGCGCAGGCCGAAGCTCGCCGCCTGGAAGAAATGCTCGAGCTCGCTCACGCAAAACGCCTGTATAAGCGGCCCGTATCCGCCTAATTGGAGCTACCCATGAGCCCTCAAACGACTTCATTTGCCGAGCGCGCGTTCCGAATTTTGTTGCGGCTTTTCCCCGCTGATTTCCGCGGCGATTACGGGCGCGAAATGGAGCAGGTATTTCGCGAGCAGCAGAAGGAAGCAAATCGCGCCCGCGGCAGCGCCGGCGTCATGCGAGTGTGGTGGGAAACGCTCACCGGAATCTTCCGCACCGCACCGAGCGAACATCTCTCTATGCTTCGGCAAGACATCACGTACGGCGTGCGAATGTTGCGCAAAAATCCGATCTACGCGCTCCTGGCGATATTCACTCTCACACTGGGCATCGGCGCGAACACGGCGATTTTCAGCGTTATCCGTTCCGTGCTGCTCCGCCCGCTTCCCTATCGGAATGGCAGCCAACTCGTTGTCGTGCAGCAGAGCGCGCCCGGGATGAATTTTCAGAATGTGCCCTTTTCGGTTTCAGAACTGAATGATTACCGCGCAGCAAGTTCTTTCAGCGATCTCGTCGAGTATCACGGCATGAACTTCATCCTGTTCGGCAAGGACAATGCGGACCGCGTCAAGACGGGCGTAGTCTCCGCGCGCTACTTCGACGTGTTTGGCGTCACGCCTATTCTCGGCCGCACGTTCGTTCACGCCGACGAAGAAATGGGCGCTCCGCCGGTCCTTCTGCTCAGCTACGAATACTGGCAGCAGAATCAACACGGCGATCCGAATATCGTCGGCAAGACTTTCACAATGAACGACAAGATTCACACCGTGATCGGCGTCTTGCCACCCGTTCCGCAATATCCGGACGAGAACGACGTCTACATGCCGGTGTCGGCGTGCCCCTTCCGTTCGAAGCCCACTTTTATCGCTGATCGCGATTCACGAATGATGTCGGCATTCGCGCTCTTGAAGCCGGGCGTCACGGTCGTGCAGGCAAACGCGGAACTTAAGACCATCGCCTCCCGGCTTGAAAAGGCTTATCCGAAGTCATATCCGCTGGAAGCGCGCTACATCGCCACCGACGCCGCGTTGCAAAAACAATTGACGCGAACGGCCAGCCCGACTCTGATGTTGCTTTTCGTCGCCGCCGCATTTGTGCTGCTCATCGCGTGCGCCAATGTCGCCAATCTGACGCTTGCGCGCATGGCGCGCCGCGAACGCGAACTGGTGCTCCGCTCGGCGCTGGGTGCGGGCCGCAGCCGCGTGCTTCGTCAACTCGTCACGGAAGGCTTGCTCATCGCGCTTCCGTCAGCCCTGCTCGGGCTCGCATTTGCCGGAGGCAGCCTCAAGCTGCTCACGCAATTCACTTCACGCATGACTCCCCGTGCGCGCGAAATTCGCATGGACATCTGGGTGCTGGCATTCGCAATCGCTGCGGCGATCGTGACCAGCATCGTCTTCGGTTCGCTTGCCGCGTTTTGCTCGCGTGAAAACGTGGCCACGGATTTGAAGGAAAGCACGAATCAATCGACGAGCAGCGCCGGCCGCCGGATGCACGGCGCGCTGATCGTCGCGCAGGTCGCGTTCTCGTTTATCGTGCTCGTCGGCGCCGGCTTGACTCTCCGTTCGTTCTATCAGCTATCGCAAGTTGATCCGGGGTTCCGTCCAGAACGCGTGCTCGCGATGAATCTCAGCCTGAATTGGCAGCGCACGGTAGATAAGACCGGCGCCGATCGACAAACCGTGCGCCTCATCTATTCGCGCCGCCTTCTCTCGCGCCTGGAACAATTGCCCGGCATGGTTTCCGTTGCCGTCGCGTCCGGTTTTCCCCTCGCGCCCGATAGCGTGAAGTCAGGTCCAAATCAAAATTCGATCAAAATCGATGGGTACACCACTCGCGCCGGTGAAACCGTCCCAAATTCGACCTTTCGCGCGGTGAGCCCGGCATTTTTTTCCACGCTCGGCATTCCCCTCATTCGCGGACGCTACCTTTCTGAATCGGACACGGATAAGGCGGCTCCGGTCGTCGTGATCAACCAGGCGCTTGCCGACAAATACTGGCCGAATCTGGATCCCATTGGCAGAAAACTTGCGGTGAATAACGACGACCACTGGGAGACGATCGTCGGCGTCGTCGGAAACGTGCGCGACTTCGGAATCGAGCACGCTCCCGAACGCACCGTGTTCGGTCCCATGGAGCAATTCGCTTTTCCCGTCACCGTGATGGTCCGCACGTCCGGCGCGCCAAATCTTGCAGAAGCCGCGGTTCGCCAAGCCATTCGCGACGTCGATCCGGAGACTGCCATCAGCGGCGTCATTTCGCTCACCGACGCGCGCCGCGAATCGCTTGCCTCGCCGCGCGTGACCGCTGAACTTCTCGTCACGTTTGGCGCGCTGGCGCTGGTTATCGCCGTTGCAGGCGTAGGCGGCGTCCTCGCTCTTGCCGTAAGCCAGCGAGTGCGCGAGATCGGCATTCGCATGGCTTTGGGCGCCGAGCGCACCAAGATCCTCCGCATGGTGATGGGCGAAGGGCTCGGTATGGTTGCGATCGGACTCGTGCTCGGCTGCGCCGGGGCGCTCGCGCTGACGCGGCTCTTTGAATCTTTGCTTTTTGGCGTGCCGCCGCGCGATCCGTTCACATATGTTGGTGTCGCGGTCGTTTTCCTGCTCGCAGCGATCGCGGCGTCTTACGTTCCCGCGCGCCGTGCGATGGCCATCGATCCGATTCAGGCATTGCGGTCCGAATAGGCTGTGCTGCACCAGAATTACAGTTCAAGTCGTGAATGCTTTTGGGAGGAAGTGAAATGAAGACTTTTCGAGCTATCGCATTCTTTGCGTTCGCGTCACTCGCGGTCTGCTCAATTCACGCGCAAGCCGCCTGTGGACCCCACGGCACTCGCGCCTCGATGCTAGTCACCACCGATTGGCTCGCCGCGCATCTCAACGATCCCAAGCTTGTGATCCTAAATATCGGCGATAAGACCGATTACGATGCCGCGCACATTCCGGGTGCGCAATTTATCCAAATGCAAGACGTGAACCAGCGCCAGGATGCCGAAGGCCTTTCGCTGCAACTGATGCCACCAGACAAAGCCGCCGAAGCCATCGCCAAATTCGGCATCTCCAACGATTCGCGCGTCATTCTCTACCCGAGCAAAGACTGGTTTTCGCCGATGACGCGTATCTATCTCACACTTGATTCCATCGGGCTCGGCGCGCAAACCTCCATCCTGGATGGCGGGCTACCGGCGTGGACGAAAGAGTCCCGGAAAGTCACACAGGATGTTCCGCATCCCGCCGCCGGCACCATAAAGCCGTGCGCGAATTCCGACGTCGTCACCACCATCTCCGACGTACAGTCCAACATCAAAAAATCCGGAGTCGCCATCGTCGATGGCCGCGACTTCGAGTTCTATAGCGGCGAGAAAAAATCCTTCGACAAGGGCGGCCACGTTCCCGGCGCGGGCAGTTTGCCCTTCACCACTGTGTTCGACGCAGATGGCAAGCTGAAATCACCGGACACCCTTGAGTCCATGTTCCGCACCGCCGGCGTGAAAAAAGGCGATCGCGTGATTGTCTACTGCCACATCGGCCAGCAAGCGACGGCGGTCTATTTTTCGGCGCGAACGCTCGGCTACAACGTGCAGCTCTTCGATGGTTCTTGGCAGGAATGGACCAAAAAAGACATGCCCATCGAAACCGGCGCGCAAGCGCATCAGTAGATTCTTATTGATGCGTGATCACAGATGACTCGAAAGGCCGCTCGCAGAATGAATACGATCCGCTGCTTAATTATCGCTGCGTACTGCTTCGCGTTCGCCGCAGCTACCGCCGCGCAGACTTGCGGCCAGCTTGGCACGCGCGCGAACATGTCGGTTTCAACTGCGTGGCTGTCCGATCACCTGCACGATCCGAACTTGCAGATCTTCGCGGTCGGCTCCGAAGCCGAATTTGCCACCGGACACATCCCCGGCGCACGCCCGCTCGAGTACATGGACACGCACGAGATGGAATTGAATGGGCTCTCACTCGAAATGCCCACGATGCAGAAGCTCGAAAAGCTCTTCGGCGGCTTGGGCGTCTCCAATAATTCGCGCGTCGTGCTTTATCGCAGCAGCGACATGGTTTCGCCGACGACGCGCATCTATCTCGAACTCGACGCGATGGGCCTCGGCGCGCAGTCTTCGATTCTTGACGGCGGATTCGAGCAGTGGGCGCGCGAGCAGCGTCCAGTTTCAAAAGACGCGCCGGCCGCTGCTGCGCCGCAAGCGCTGAAGTCCTGCCCGCGCACGGCCGACGTGCTCGCAACGCTCGACGAAGTGAAGTCCGCGGTGAAGAAGCCGGGCTTCGCGATTGTTGATGCACGCGAGGCTCGCTATTTCACAGGCGCCGAAAAACCTTCGGGCCAGCGCAAGGGCCATATTCCCGGAGCGGGCAGCCTTCCCTACGAAGCGCT
>DASTCZ010000329.1:0-13642 GCA_035710585.1 Candidatus Acidiferrales bacterium
CATCGGCTACGACAAGGCCGCGAAGCTGGCGCACGACGCCTATTTGCACGGTACGAGCCTGCGCGAGGAGTGCATCAAGCTCGGCTATCTGAGCGGCGAAGAGTTCGATCAGCTCGTCAAACCCGAGACGATGACGCACCCCTGAGCGGGGCTCCCGGACCAGCCGCGCACCGGGCCGCTCAATTGCAAAAAATTTCACTCCGGCATTTTCCACGGCCGCGGATGTAATACACTTCCCATCCGTTCGCTCAATTCAGGGGGACATATCGTGATTAATCGCCGTCACTTTCTGAGTGTCTGCTCGATTGCCGGAGTTTCCGGGACCCTTTTTCCCGGAGCGCTGGCGGTGCTCGCGGAGGACAAGTCCGCGATTACCAAAGACATGATCGACGAAGCCGCGCGGATTGCGGACGTCACCATCGACGACAAATACAAAGACATGATGATGACGACGCTCAACCGGCGCGTGGGCGATTACGACGCGATTTACAAGCTGCACATGGAAAACGGCGTGGCGCCGGCGCTGATCTTTGATCCGCTGCCGGGCGGGTGGAAGTTGAACACGGTAAAAAAGCCGATGGTGATTTCGGCGGCTCCCGCGGTGGCGACGCGCGCTCCGAAGAATATCGAAGACGTGGCATTTTCGAGCGTGCGGCAGCTGGCGGAGCTGGTGAAGACAAAAAAAGTTTCCTCGGCGAACCTGACGGAGATGTATGTCGCGCGGCTGAAAAAATATAACTCGTCGCTGAAATTTTTGATCACGGTAACGGAGGATCGCGCGACGGCGCAGGCGAAAGAGGCCGATCGCGACATCGCCGCGGGAAAATACAGGGGGCCGCTGCACGGAATTCCGTGGGGCGGGAAGGATCTGCTCGCCGTGAAGGGCTATCCGACAACGTGGGGAGCGGGCGGCTTCGAAAACCAGACGATTGACCAGGATGCGACCGTGGTGCAGCGGCTCGACAAAGCGGGCGCTGTGCTGGTGGCGAAGCTGACGCTCGGCGCACTGGCACAGGGCGACCACTGGTATGGCGGCATCACGCGCAATCCGTGGAATCCGAAGCAAGGCTCGAGCGGATCGTCGGCGGGGCCGGCATCGGCGACGGCGGCGGGATGCGTTGGGTTCAGCATCGGCTCGGAGACGCTGGGATCGATTTCTTCGCCTTCGACGCGCTGCGGGACGACGGGGCTGCGTCCGACTTTTGGATTCGTGCCGCGGACTGGCGCGATGGCGCTTTCGTGGTCGATGGATAAGCTGGGGCCGATCTGCCGCGCGGTGGAAGATTGCGCGATCGTGATGAATTCGATTTACGGGCCGGACGACCGCGACCGGACGGTGAAGGCGGCGGCGTTCAACTGGGACGCGCAACTAAACTGGCGCACTTTGCGTATCGGATATTTGAAGAAGGACTTCGAGCTTCAGCCGCTGGATGAGTTGAAGCCGGCAAAGCCCGAATCGGAAATGAACGATGAGGAAAAGAAAGCCTGGGAGCAGCGCAAAGAGGGCCGCGCGCGACAAGAGACCACACGCGCCTACGAGCACAAGTTCGACACCGACGCGATCGAGAAACTGAACAAGATGGGCGCGAAGATGACTCCGGTCCAACTTCCGGATCTGCCGGTCGGCGCGATGACGGGGCTGCTGCAGGCGGAAGCGGCCGCGGCGTTTGACGATTTGACGCGAAGCGGACGCGACAAGCTTCTCACCGAACAAGGGCCGCAGGATTGGCCCAACGTGTTTCGCACGGCGCGATTCATGCCGGCGGTGGAGTACATTCAGGCGAATCGTGCGCGGATGATGCTGATCGATGCGATGGCGAAACTTTTTCGGGATATCGATGTGATCGTGGCGCCGACGAACGGCGGGCAATTGGGCTTGACGAATCTTTCCGGGCATCCCGCGGTGATTTTGCCGAATGGGTTCCGCGGAGACGACGCGCCGAAGCCGCGAACGGAAGACGGACCGGGCGGGCCGGGGACTCCGGTGAGCCTGACGTTTATCGGAAATTTGTATGGGGATGCGAAGGTGCTGACGCTGGCGCGCGCGTATCAGGAAGCGACGGGATTCCATTTGCGGCATCCGAAGCTGACCGAACAGCCGTCCTGAGGAGGAAATCCAGAATGAAGTATGCGATTCGCTGTGCGCTGGCCGTCGTGTCGGCGCTGATGTTGACGGCGTTGGCTGCGCCGCGCCAAGCGCAGACTGCGCAGACGCAAACGGGCGGCAAGCTCGATGCCGCGGATTTCGACCACACGTGCAAACCGTGCGAGGACTTTTTCCGGTTTGTGAACGGCGGATGGATGGCGAAAAACGCCATTCCGGCGGCGTTTCCGACGTGGGGCCGGCTGAACATCATGGCGGAACACAATCGCGATGTGCTGCACGCGATTTTGGAGGAAGCGGCGGCGAAGACGAATCCGGCAGGCTCGGTGGAACAGAAGATCGGCGATTTCTACGGCTCGTGCATGGACGAAACGAAGATCGATGCGGCGGGATTGCATCCGCTGGACGATGAGTTCGCGCGGATCGCGAAAATTTCGGATCGCGCCTCGCTACGGGAGGAGATCGCCCGCTTGCAGAGCTTCAACGTGCATGCGCCTTTCAATTTCGGCTCAACGATCGATTTCAAAAACAGTTCGGAACAGACGGGCGGCGCCGAACAAAGCGGATTGGGATTGCCGGACCGGGATTACTACACGAAGACCGATCCGAAATCGACGGACATCAAGTCGGCTTATCAGAGGCACGTCGCGAAGATGTTGGTTTTGGCGGGCGACGCGGAAGACAAGGCCGCGGCCGAAGCGCAGACGGTGATGGACATCGAGAACAAGCTGGCGAGCGCTTCGATGACGCGCGCGGACATGCGCGACCCCAGCGCGATCTATCACCGCATGGGGTTAGGGGAGTTGAAAGCGGCGACGCCGGATTTCGATTGGCCCGCGTATTTCAAGGAGGTTGGCTATCCGGACATTCGCGTCGTGAATCTCTCGCAGCCGGATTTTTTCAAGGAGTTCGACGCGCAATACAAGAATTTGCCTCTCGATTCCTGGAAGATTTATTTGCGCTGGCATTTGCTGCACGCGTCGGCGCCCTATCTTTCGAAGCCGTTCGTGGACGAGAACTTCGATTTCTTCGGCCGCACGCTGCAGGGCACGAAGGAGCAGCAGCCACGCTGGCGGCGCTGCGTGGCGGCGGCCGATCGCGCGTTGGGCGAAGCGCTCGGGCAGAAATACGTGGAGCGCGCGTTTCCGCCGGAAGCGAAGGCGCGCGCGCTAACGATGGTGCACAACCTGATCGACGCGCTGCACACCGATATCGAGTCACTGCCGTGGATGAGCGCGCCGACGAAGGTGCAGGCGCTCGGGAAATTGAACGCCATCACGCTCAAGATCGGCTATCCCGATAAATGGCGCGATTACTCAGCCTACAAGGTGGACCGCGGTCCGTATGTGCTGAATGTGTTTCACGCCAACCAGTTCGAAGTTCGGCGCGATCTCGACAAGGTAGGCAAGCCGGTGGACCGCGCGGAGTGGATCATGACTCCGCCGACGGTGAATGCTTACTACAATCCGCAATTCAACGAGATCGTGTTTCCAGCGGGAATTCTTCAGCCGCCTGCGTTCGATCCGGCGGCCGACGATGCGCTGAATTACGGCGCGATGGGCGCGGTAATCGGGCACGAGCTCACGCACGGCTTCGACGATGAAGGGCGGCAATTCGATGCGCAAGGAAATCTGCGCGATTGGTGGACTCCGGAAGACGGAAAGAATTTCGACGAGCGCGCGGCGTGCATCCAGAAGCAGTTCGACGCGTACGCCGTCGGCGACGTTCACGAAAACGGAAAACTTGTCTTGGGCGAAAGCATTGCCGATTTGGGCGGCCTGGTGATCGCGCACATGGCGTTCGAAAAGGCTACGAAGGGCCAGTCGCAGGCCCCGGTGGACGGATTCACGCCGGAACAAAGATTTTTCATCGGATATGCGAGGGTATGGGCGGAAAATGCGCGGCCGGAATATGAGCGCTTGCTTGCCACGACGGACGAGCACCCGCTTCCGCGATTCCGCGTGAATGGAGCCTTTTCGAACTTGCCGGCTTTTGCCGAAGCCTTCTCGTGTAAAGAAGGCGACCCGCTGGCGACGCCGGCCAATCAGCGCTGCCGAATCTGGTAGTCTCTAACCTGCTGTCACAACCGAGCTGACGGAGAAAGACGAGATGAACATTTGCATCTCACGCCTTTTTACGTGTGTTGCCATTTTTTGCGGAGCTGCTCTTTTACCCGGTAGTGCGCAATGCCAGACAACGCAGGACGCCGCGCAAGTAGCGCAGGATGAAGCGCTGGTTCAGGGGCGAGCGGAACCGAGCGGGCCGTGGGCGGCGACACTCAAATCGGCCGATTATGTGATTCACGATTTTCATTTCAAAGACGGCGAAGTAATGAAGGACCTGCGCATTCACTACTACACGCTCGGCTCGCCGCAGCGGGATTCGAGCGGCAAGGTCACGAATGCGGTGCTGATCGGGCACGGCACGGGCGGCTCGGGGCGGCAATTTTTCGTCAGCTATTTTTCCGGCGTTGCCTTCGGTCCAGGCCAGATCCTGGACGCGCAAAAGTATTACATCATCATGGCGGACGGAATCGGGCACGGGCATTCGAGCAAGCCGAGCGACGGCCTGCGGATGAAATTCCCGAAATATGATTACGACGATATGGTCGCGGCGCAGTATGCGCTGGTTACGAAGGGTCTGGGCCTGAATCATCTTCTTCTGGTAATGGGCACTTCGATGGGCTGTATGCATGCGTGGGTGTGGGGCGAAACGTATCCGGATTTCATGGACGGTCTTGTGCCGCTCGCGTGCCAGCCCGTGGAAATCGCCGGCCGCAACCGCATCATGCGGCGAATGATCGAAGAAGCGATCACGAGCGACCCGGACTGGAAGAACGGAAACTACAGCCCCAAGCATGAACCGCATGCCCTGCAGGAGGCGGTGGACATTCTCTTGCTAATGGGGAGCGCGCCGGTCCTCTGGCAGAAAAACTATTCGACGCGCGATAAAGCGGACGCCTACCTCGACGAGCAGCATCGCAAGCGCATCCCGCTTGACGACGCAAACGACACTCTCTATCAGGTGGACGCGTCGAGAAATTACAATCCGGAACCCAACCTCGACAAAATTCAGGCGCAGGTGCTCTTCATAAATTCCGCCGACGACACGATCAATCCACCGGAAATCGGGCTGGCCGAGAAAGAAATCCAGAAGGTGAAAAACGGCCGGTACGTGTTGATTCCCATCAGCGATCAGACGCGCGGGCACAGCACGCACACACGGCCGGCGCTCTACGAGACGTACCTCTCGGCGCTTCTGAATTCGCTCGGGCACTAAGAGGCCGCTGAGCGATTCCGCGAAAAATAAAACGGAGGCGTCCGTTGCGACGCCTCCGTTTTCTGTACTACCCGGGGTGAAAATCCGGCTATTCGAACCGGTCTGCCAGCCTAGCTGCCGCTGCCCGGCATCTTGGCGTTTCCCGCCGTCGCCGGCAGATATGGCAAATACCGCTTGCGCAGCTCCGAAACGGTCATCACGCCCTTGCGAATCTTATCGACCACGACGTTGCTCTTATCGGCGTGCGTGGTCGCGAAGATGGTGTCGCCGGCGCGCAAGTCCGTCAGCTTTATCGGCTTGCCCTGATCGTCCAGATATTGCGTCTTGTCCGTCACGCTCACCGTCTGCGTCACCTGCCACGGATGCATCAGCACCAACATATTGTGCGGACGGTCCACGGAGGAAATCAGATAAAACTCATCCGACGCCTTTCCTGGGGCTTTGCTCTGCGCCACGCAAACGCCGGCCAGCAATGTTCCTGTGGCTAGTGCAATTGCAAACAACCGATTCATCTTATTCATAGCGAAGTGCCTCGATAGGATCCAGCGACGCCGCCTTCCGCGCTGGGTAATAGCCAAAGGTAATTCCCACCAACGCCGAGAAGACGACCGCAACCCCCACCGCCATTGGGGGAATCGTTGTGGGCCACTTCAACGCTGAGGAAACAATGTTCGACGCAAAAAATCCGAAGATCACTCCGATCGCGCCGCCAAACATGCTGAGCACGACTGCCTCGCTCAAAAACTGCCGCTGCACATCCTGCTCCGTCGCTCCTACCGCGATGCGCACGCCGATCTCGCGCGTACGCTCGGTGACGGAGACGAGCATGATGTTCATGATTCCGATTCCGCCGACGACCAGCGATACGGACGCGATTGCGGCGAGCAGCAACTCCATCACGCGCACAGTTTCTTCGCGCGTCTGCGCCAAATCCTGCGGGCTGCGAATGATGAAGTCATCTCCCGCCGAAAACCGGAGATGGTGGCGCTGGCGCAATAGAGAAGCAATTTGCTTTTCAGCCGCGTCCATCACGTCTTCGGAGGCAGCTGATGCCGCAATGTTCTGGATCCAGTAGATGCCGCTGATCTTTTTCTGGACTGTGGTGTACGGCATGATCAGCGTGTCGTCTTCATCGTTGCCGAAGGCTGCGGACTGGCCCTTGGGTGAAAGCAGCCCGATAATTTCAAACGGCAGGTTCGATACGCGGATCGTTTTCCCGACCGGGTCTTCGGCACCAAACAAGTTGGTGGCGACGGTCTGCCCGATCAGACAGACGTTGGAAGCTGTGTCCACGTCGTGTTGCCCGAAATTCGCGCCGCGCACGACGGGCCAATGGCGGATTTGAAGGTAATCGGCGCCCACACCGCTGGCGCGAGTGAACCAGTTCTGGTTCTGATAGACCACCTGCACGCCGGAATTGACGCCGGGAGAAATGCGCACGATCGAAGAAACGTTTTCGAGCACCGCTTTCGAATCGTCCACGGTAAGCGTCTTGGTCGCGCCGCCGCCCAATCGCACTCCGCCCTGATTGATGCTGCCAGCCGTGATGTAAATCAGGTTATCGCCAAGCGCCGCGATCTGCTGCTGCACCTGATCCGAAGCGCCTTCGCCGATGGCCACCGTGCAAATCACCGCGCCGACGCCGATAATGATGCCCAGCATCGTGAGCGCCGTGCGCATTTTGTTGCGCGTCAGCGATCGAAGCGCGATCCGCAATACCTCGCGAGGATTCATCCCGCCTACCGGCCTCCCCGTCCGCCGCCGCCCGGTCCACCAGGTCCGCCTCGACCTTGCTGTCCGGGAGCCAGGGGGTTGCGGCCGCCGGAAGCGGACTTGTTGCCGCCTTCCTGCAAAGTGATGAGCTGCTCACCCTCGGTCAGGTTGCCTTCCTTCACTTCCGTGGTGTTGTAGTCGGTGATGCCGACGCGGACGGCGTGAGGCGTCAACTTCTTGTCCTGACCCTCCTGCGTCCAGACCACTTGCCAGCCGCCCAAGTGCGATGCGAAGGCTTCACGACGAATGTTGTTGTCCTTATAAAGTTTCTGGAGATCCGAAAACGGCAGGTCGGGCGTGTACGAGAGCGCTGCATTGGGAATCCGCAACGCATTTTCCGCGCGTCCCGTGGGAATTGTCACGTACGCAGTTTCACCCGGCAGCAGCTTCTCGTCGGGATTTTCGAAGTCGATGATCGTGTCGTAGGTGACGACGTTTTGCACTGTGGTCGCATTCAAGTGGATCGAGCTCACGCGCCCGTGAAATTGCTCGTTCGGAAACGCATCGACCTGAAAGGTGACGTCCGCGCCGACTTTGATCGCGCCGGTGTCGGATTCGTCGGTCTTGGCATAGAGCTGCATGCGCTTCAAATCCTGCGCGATGATGAACACCTGCGGCGCCTGTAACGAAGCAGCCACCGACTGCCCTACAGTCACGTTGCGCGCAACGACAGTGCCATCGATCGGGGAAAGAATCGTGCTGTAGCGCAGATTCGCCTGCGCCTGCTCCACGTTACCGCGATTGGCTTCCACCTGAGCTTTTGCCTGCTGCACTTGCGCTTGCGCCTGATTCGCTTGCGATCGCGCCTGCGCCAACTGCGCCTGCCCGGCCTGCAGCGATGCCTGCGCTTGCGCGGTCGTCGAAACCGCGAGATCGCCCTGGTCTTTCGACATCACGCCTTGAGCGGCCAGATCCTGCAGACGCTTGCCATTTACCTTGGCGTAGTCGAGATCCGCTTGCAATTTTGCGATGTTCGCTTGATCCGCCTGAATGGTGGCCTGCACGGTTTGGATGTTGGCCTCGAGATTCTTCTGGTTGGCGATGGCATTATCCAGATTTCCCTGTGCCGTGATGAGCTGAGCTTCGTAGGGCGTCGGATCCAGCTGCGCCAGCACCTGGCCGGCCTTTACTTTGGTGTTGTAGTCCGCAAACACATACTGTACGGTGCCCGACACGAACGAGCCCACCGGCACGGTCGTCAGCGGATTGATGATTCCCGTGGCCTGCACGACGGCGGTGATGTTTCCGCGCGTGATCGACGAAGAGATGTATTTCACTTCGCTGCCGCGGCCCCGCAGCGCGTACCCCGTGGGTACGATGATGATGGCCAGCACGGCGAGTGCGGACGCAAGTTTATGGTTTCGGACAATATCAGGCATTTTCATGTAGGTAGTTTCCCGATCGTAAGGATTCACTCATTTGACGCGGCGCTCAAATAGCCGGTTTCGGTTATTTGGGCGTGCGACGGGCCGCTCAAGCGAAACGCGGGGGCGGAGTCTATCGCATCCTTTGCATGTCTGCAAAATGATTTGCAAGCCCTTGAAACCGTTGTTGATAGGAGAAACTTTCAGATGCTAAAGCCGTGTCTTCGCATACTTTGTTTCTTGCTCCCCCTCGCGATATGCGTCTCAGCGCAGCAGGCGCCTGCTCCCGCAAAGAGCTCCTCTGGCGCGCCAGCTTCGACGTCCATCTTTCCCATTCAAGAAGGTTTCGTGGATGCGCACGGCGTCCTGATCTACTACAAGATCATCGGGCGCGGCGCTCCGCTGATGATCGTCCACGGCGGGCCGGGCGCTTCCCACGATTATTTTCTGCCCTACCTGCTGCCCCTGGCGCGGCACAATAAATTGATCTTCATTGACGAGCGGGGATCGGGCCGCTCCGAAAAGCTCGAAGATCCCGCGGGCTATACCGTCGAGAACATGGTGGAAGATGTCGAAAGCGTACGGCAGGCGCTCGGGCTCGGCAAAATTTCTCTGCTAGGCCATTCTTACGGCGGAGTGCTCGCCCAGGCATACGCGCTCAAATATCAGAACAACCTCACGCACCTGATTCTGTGCAGCACATTTTCCAGCACGAAAGCGATCAACGACGTGTTTGTGAAAATGAAGGATAACATGCCGGCCGAGCTTCGCGACCGCATCAACAAAATGGAAGCGGAAGGTCTCTTCGGACACGGCAAGGACTACGAAAAGAACCGCTACACCAACGATTACATGATCGCGGCGTGGGGCGAAGGCTATTTCCCCTACCTTTATCAGAATCATCCTGACCCGAATTTCGATCCGATCGCCATGGGCGTCACCTCGTGGGATCTCTACCGCGAAATGTGGGGATCGCACGGGGAGTATGTGATCGATGGCAACTTGGCGTCGGTCGAATACACGGATCGCCTTTCCACGATTCACGTGGCCACGCTGATCACTGCGGGCGATCACGACGAGTCCGATCCTTCGATGTCGCGCGTGATGCAAGGAAAAATCGCGGGCTCGAAGCTCGTCGTGCTGCCCAAGAGCGGGCACATGACATTTGTCGATCAGCCAAAGATGTTCCTCGATGCGGTAGGTGAGTTCTTGCGCAGGGCCACTACTTCGACGGCGAATCACTAGGCTATTTCGCGGCCTGATATCAGCTTCACGAGGTGCAAGAAAATGACAACCAACTCCTGGCTTCTCACCTCTCTTGCAGCTCTGCTGATTTCGACCGCAAACGGCGCGCACGCATTCGCTGCAAGCCCAACGGAAGATTCGGCGAAGGTCCAAATTACGGTGCTCTACGACGCTTTCGGCAAAGACTCCGCGATGCAGAAAGACTGGGGCTATGCCGCTCTCGTCGAATATGGCGGCAAGCGCATTTTGTTTGATACCGGGAATAATCCCGACGTTCTTGCGCGCAACGCCAAGGCAAAGGGAATCGACCTCTCCAAACTGGATCTTGCAATCTTGTCGCACCGTCACGGAGATCACATGGGAGGATTGGTCTACGTCTTAAGCGTGAATCCCCAGGTGCCTATCTATGCGCCGAAGGAGAGCTTCGGCGTGTATGGCGCGGACCTGCCTGGCACGTTCTATCGCAAAGACCCAGCCCTTGCTCCGGAACAGCGCTACTACAACGGCTCACCGCCGGAGATCATGCGGTTTGGCTCGGCGTGGCCGAGCGCCAATTTTCGGCTGGTGGACAAGAACGCCGAGATCGCTCCGAACATTCACTTGATTTCACTCGTCTCCGATAAGCCGGGCACACTCGAACTGCACGAACTGTCACTGGCGATCAATACCTCAGAAGGATTGGTCATCGTGGTTGGCTGTTCGCATCCCGGAGTAGACAAAATCGTTGAGTCTGCCACCGCGATCAATCCGCGCATTCATTTCATCGCTGGCGGCTTTCATCTTGTTGTCGCGCCCGATTCGGAAATTGAAAAGCTTGTTACCGCTCTGCGTGATCGATTCAGGGTCGAATATGTCGCGCCCGGTCACTGCACGGGAGAACCAGCATTCGCAGCGCTAAGGAAGGCTTTCGGCGATCACTACATTTATGCGGGATTGGGCACGACGGTAACAGCAAAGGAAGTGGGGAATCACCAGTAGAAATGAATGCCCGCGATTATGTTCGCTAACTCGGCGATGCAGATCAGCAGTAGAGCCTATGTAATACCGAGAGGAACTCAGGCTTTGGAGAATGTAGAGATATGCCAAGACGCGGATGGTAGGCCCGGGAGGACTCGAACCTCTGACCTCTTCCGTGTCAAGGAAGCGCTCTAACCAACTGAGCTACGGGCCTACAATTCCGCTCATTTTAGCACAGCGCCGAACGCGCCTGGTCCGCGCCAGTCACATGTCCGGCTCTGGTTTTCATTCGCGCGATTAATCGTATTGCTGTAGTATCCGCCTTCGCAGCTTCACTCCCTGCAAACATTCTTGGAGAAACTCAATGTCATTTCTTCTTTTGCTCATCATTCTGCTTCTGCTGATCGTTGGACTCGTCCGGTCCGTCAGCAAATCGCCGTTTGAAGGACGGCCCTTCAAACTTTCTCTCCGGTCTGGGCTGCCCTATTTCCTCGGCGCGGTCGCCATCTTCATTTTCTACCTTTCGTTCGTCACGGTTTCTGCCGGGAATCGCGGCGTAGTTCTGCGGTTCGACGCCACCACCGGACGCACGCTCAATCCGGGTCTCCATCTCATCATTCCGTTCCTCGAGACCGTCCAGCCGATTTCTGTGCAAGTGCAGATCGAAAAACTCGACACGCAAGCTTCGAGCCACGATCTGCAGGTCGTCCATACTCAAGTCACACTCGCCTACTATCAGGACGCCTGCTGTGTCGGCGACATTTGGTCGGAATTGAATAACGACGCGGTCACGCGTGTCATCATGCCCGCCATTCAGGAAGCCGTGAAGGCGCAGACCGCCAAGTTTGACGCCGAGCAACTCATCAATCAGCGCGCAACCGTGAGGGAGGGAATCGAGCAGTACGTCAGGCAACGGCTCACCTCGCACCACATCAATGTCGACGCGGTGAGCATCACCGATTTCAATTTTTCCGAGGAATTCAATCACGCGATCGAAGCGAAGGTCACCGCCGCGCAAAATGCGCTGAAGGCGGAGAACGACCTGAACCGCATCAAGGTTGAAGCGCAGCAAAAGGTTGAGCAGGCGAAAGCCGAAGCGGAAGCGCTCAGCTTGCAAAAGCAGCAGGTGACGCCCGAACTGCTTCAGTTGCGCCTGATCGAAATGCAGCAGGTCGCGCTGGGCAAGTGGGATGGCCACCTGCCCGAATTCGTCATGTCCGGCGCGAATGGTTCGCCCGTCCCGGTGATGGACGTCTTTGGGGAAGCCCTTCGCGGCAAAAAATAAGCGCGTATCCGGCCGCCAATGCGGCGAATCAGCGCCCTAGTGCGCTCTTCCCTGGCATCCTGGGTGGCCGCAACGGCAATCGATATCCGGAGTTTTCTCCAAAGCTTCGCATTGCGCGCTGCAATACTTTTCGTTCGACACTTCACAGGTGCACGCCGGATGCGCGCACTTCTTAGTCTTGTCTGCCATCGCGGATCTCCCTCGAGTGTATTGACCGCCGCTTCGTTCGATTCACGGCGCTGGCCGCTGGGCGAATGCCGCCAGGACAAATTCGCAGGGGGAATACGTGATTTCACCTATTCACGCGGCTGCTCAGAATTGACTATCTTCGATTGTTTGGAGATCTCTGTTCGTTTGTCCGCCCGCGCGATCGGAGCGCGGAGAAAGTGACTTCCATGAGCGATTCTCATTCGCAAGCGAATAGCCCGGTATTGAATGCCGTTGCGGAGAAAATCGGTTCGACGCTGGGAGCTGTGGCCGCCAGCGCCGAAATCGCGAAGGATCGAATTTCCGCCGCCGTGAAGCCCTCCGCGCCTGCCCGCCGGGCATCGCGCCCTGCACGTCGCGCCCCGAATTCGCGCAAGCGGGTATCGCGACGCACCGCACGGAGCCGGGGCACAACGTCGGGTCAGGGGTCTTCCCGGAAATCGACGTCGCGCGGCCGGAAGCGCTCCCGAATCTCGCGTAGGTCTCGCTGAATCTAATAACTGTTTCGTTCTATAAACTCTGCGGCTGTAACGGCCCGTAATCGAAGCACGTTACATTCTGGCGCGCGCTGGTTGACGCATCGTTTGCTTGCCTGTAACCTTACAGGGTTTGGGGTAACTGGCGGGTGACGGCTTGCATCCAATAGGATGACGGCACGGGTCCGAGGTGTGGCTTTCATTCTGCCTGATGCAGTCGGCCCGGCAGATGGGCTCGGATTTCGAGCGGCGCAGGCGAAGAGTCATCTCACCGGAGAATTCCACCAATTTGAATGGTCGAAATTGAGGCGCGCAGGTGTCTGTGTCCTCGGCGCCGTTGAGCGCCGCAGCGTGAGAACGAGATCAGGAAAATAGATTGACCCGGCGGGCGCGGATGCGCCGCTGCGGGAGGCAAGTTTTGGCTCTGGGACTAGAAGAAAAATACGATCAGGTAAGGCAGCTTATCAACCTCGGCAAGGAGCGCGGCTACCTGCTCTACGACGAGGTCAACGATATCCTTCCGGCCGAAGTGCATACCTCGGAGGAAATCGACGATTTGCTTTCGACCTTCGAGCGCTACGGCATTGATATCTACGAGGATGCTGCCGCGGCGAAAGCTGCACGGGCGGCCGGAGACGGCGCGGAGGGCGCTGCTGAAGGCGAAAGCAAGGAAGAACCGGCCGGCGCCGGCGAAGAAAGCGAGCTGGATCTAACTCCGGGCGCTCTCGAAAAGACCAACGATCCCGTCCGCATGTACCTGCGCGAAATGGGCACCGTGCCGCTGCTCACTCGAGAGGGCGAAGTCGCCATCGCCAAGCGCATCGAGCGCGGGCAACTGCTGGTGCTCAAAACGATCACCCGTTCGCCGATCATTTTGAAGGAACTGCTGACCATCGGCGACGATCTCCGCAAGGGCACGCGCTCCATCAAGGAAATCGTCCAATTCGACGAT
>DASTCZ010000330.1:0-2697 GCA_035710585.1 Candidatus Acidiferrales bacterium
GTTCGCGGCTCGCGCGGTTTCCGCGCCGCCGCCGAGCTTGTGCGCGACCGCGCCAAGGCTTACGGATTGGCCGACGCGCAAATCCTGGAATTTCCCGCCGACGGCAAAACTTTCTACGGCACGCAGAAATCTCGCCTTGCGTGGGATGCTGATTTCGCCGAGCTCTGGGAACTCCGCAACGAAAATGGCGCATGGAAGCCATCGATTCGTCTCGCGAGCTGGGACGCCATGCCCGTCTCTCTCGCCGAAGACAGCGAGAGCGCCGACGTCACTTCCGAATTGATCGACGTCGGCGATGGCACGCACGACTCCGATTACGCGGGAAAAGATGTCACCGGCAAACTCGTTCTCGTCGCGGCCCAGCCCGGCGCCGTGCAAAAACTTGCCGTCGATAAATTCGGTGCGGCCGGAATCATCAGCTACGCGCAGAATCAGCGCTCCGCCTGGTGGGGCGAAGACGAAAATCTCGTCCGCTGGGGCCATCTCGATTCATTCCCCGCGAAGAAAACTTTCGCCTTCATGGTTTCGCTAAAGACCGCGCGTGCCTTGCGCGATCGCCTCGCGCACGGCGAACACATTCGCATGCACGCCGCCGTGAAAGCTGGACAGCACCCCGGAGTGCTCAGCGTCGTCACCGCCACTATTCCCGGCGCCGGTCCAAAATTTCGCGATGAGGAAATCGCCTTCAGTTGCCACCTCGATCACCAGCGGCCCGGCGCCAATGACAACGCCAGCGGCTGCGTCACCATTCTCGAAGTGGCGCGCACGCTGCAAAAACTGATCGACGATGGGAAGCTCGCACGGCCCGCTCGCACGCTTCGCTTCATCTGGCCGCCCGAAGTCGAAGGCACCGTCACCTTGCTCAACGCGCGCCCCGAATTCGCCCGCCGCATCAAGGCCGTCGTGCATATGGACATGGTCGGTGGCAATCAATCCACGAAAGCCGTCTTCCACGTCACACGCGGCCCCATGAGCCTGCCCTCGTTCGTCTACGACGTCGGCGCGGCCTTCGGCGAATTCGTGAATCAGGAAAGCCTCCAGTTTGCGGGCTCGGGCGAAGCCGCGTATCCGCTCGTCGATCCTGAAGGCGGCAAGGAGCCGCTTCAGGCCGATTTCGCCGATTTCAGCATGGGCAGCGATCACGACGTCTATCAGGATTCTTCGTTTCGCATTCCCGCGATCTATCTCAACGATTATCCCGATCGCTACATCCACACCAATGGCGATTCCGCCGCCAACATCGATCCCACCAAACTCAAGCGCGCCGCATTCATCGGCGCCGCCAGCGGCTATTTCCTCGCCAATCTTTCCACTGCCGATACCCCCGAACTGGTCCGCATCGTCGAACGCGCCAGCATCGAACGCGATGCGAAGCTAATTGCCAATGATGAAAAACTTTCGCCCTCTGAGCAAAGAAATCAGAACGGTAACTCGCTGGCGTACGAAAGCACAGTCGTCGGCTCCATTAACCAATTCGCTCCGGTTGATCTCTCTGTGCGCGACTCAGTAACGAAGTTTTATATGTACCGGATGAATGTCGTCGCAATTCTGCCGGGTGGCATTGAAACCATTCACACCGGTCCGGGCGCGGCCTCGGAGGACCCGATCTACTCCCGCAACGATCCAAAGGGCCCTCTCAGCGTTTTCGGTTACGACTACCTCGCCGATCATCTCGCGCAAAAAGGCGTTGCCCGTCCAAAACTTCTCGACTATCAGGGTCTATGGGGGTCCGGCGAAGAATACGCTTACGAAACGCTCAATTTTGTGGACGGGAAGCGCAGCGCTCTACAAATCAGCTACGCCGTGTCCGCCGAATATGGCCCGGTTCCACTCGAACTCGTCTCTGAGTATCTGCACGCACTCGAATCCATCGGCGTCCTCCGCCGCGTTCAATGAGCTATAACCCGCGCTTCGCCTTGCCATAAACCGCTGTGATAACATCGCAAATTCGCGAGAATCTTTTCGCGCGCAATTGATGCCTACGTCCACAATGCAGGCGCTGCGCAAAGTGCGTCCCGAACGCGGCGCCGCCGTTGAGAAAATCTCCGCGCCGGAAATCGGCCCGCGGGACGTGCTCGTTCGCGTCCGCGCCGCCTCGATTTGCGGCACCGATCTGCACATCTACGGCTGGGACCGCTGGTCCGCATCGCGGATTCATCCGCCGATGACTTTCGGCCACGAATTTTGCGGCACCGTCGAGCGCATCGGCAGCGAAGTGGAGCGCATCAAGCCCGGCGAATTCGTCAGCGCCGAAATGCACGTGAATTGCAACCACTGCCGTCCGTGCCGCGTCGGGCAGCCGCACCTGTGCGCGAATCTGCGCATCATCGGCATCGATCGCGATGGCTGCTTCGCGGAGTTCGTCTCCATCCCTGCCACGAATATTTGGAAGGTCGATCCCGCGATTCCCGAGCACTACGCTGCGATCATGGATCCCCTCGGCAACGCCGTTCACACCGTGCTGAGCGGAGAAATCGCCGGACAAACTGTCGGGGTAACCGGCGCCGGTCCCATTGGCTTGATGGCCATCACGGTCGCCAAAGCCTGCGGCGCAAGCACCATTTTTGCGACCGAAGTAAACGCCAATCGCCGCGCCCTCGCTCTCAAAATGGGCGCTGACGTCGCTCTCGACCCTGCCGCGGCCAACGTCGTTGACCAAGTTCGCGGCACAACCGACGGCGGCGTTGACGTTCTCCT
>DASTCZ010000331.1:0-11180 GCA_035710585.1 Candidatus Acidiferrales bacterium
CTTGCCGATGGCTCCTGGTTCGTCCGCAGCCGCGCCATTCCGCTTCAGCCCTATTTCGAAAGCGGCTTCCCGCACGCGCACGATCAATTTGTCTCCGCCGCCGGAACCAACTGGGCCACTCGCGCGCTGGCTATGGCCGCCAGCGCCTCGAGCACAAAAACCCAACCAGCCGCCGGCACCCGCTAGCGAGTCGTCGGCTTAAAACCACAAGGAACTCTATGCCGACCGCTCCGCCTTTCATCGAATGCGAGCAAGCCAACGCCGCCCTCGTCGTTGCGGAAATTGCGGCCGCAGTCGATTTCTACACCGGCAAACTCGGCTTCACCCTCGGCTTCACCTGGGGCAATCCTCCGGCGTTCGCGGGAGTGAAACTCGGCAACGTGCAGCTCTTCCTTCAAAAAGGCGCGCCCGATCCAAAAGGTTGCAGCGTTTACTTTCACGTAGGCGATGCCGATCAGCTCTACGAATTCCACCGCGCGAATGGCGTCGAAATCGCGTGCGAAATCGGCGACCGTGATTACTCAATCCGCGACTACAGCATTCGCGATCTACACGGTTACAACTTGACCTTCGGCCATCCTCTCTATAACGCCGGCCCGCCGATCAAAATTGAACGCGTCGAAGTGACCATGCGCCTCGAAAAGCGGCTTGCTGCTCTGCTGCAGGATCTTGCGAAGCACAAGCGCATGACCCTCGGCAATTGCCTGGAAGAAATCTTGCTGCACACCAACGATGGCGTCACGCCGCACACGCAAACCACCGTCCGCTACATTCAGGAACTGAAGAAGAAGCACGGCATCGATTACGATAGCCACGGCAGCTACCGCTTCGTCGAGCGCTGACTTCAGCTGCTGTTCTGACGATTGCGATTGGCGACAGGCCTACGCAATTCGCTGGAGCCTTCACGCAACTCCCATCACGCGGTGAATCGCCGCGGCCACTTGCGCCCACTTCGATTTTTCGCGGGCCAGCTGTTTGCGGCCCGTTGGCGTCAACCGGTAATACTTGAATTCGCGGTTGCGGTCGCGCGCCACTTCCCACTTCGCGGAAATCCAGCCGCGCTTCACCAGCCGGTGCAGCGCCGGATAGAGCGAGCCGTGCTCCACTTGCAGCACTTCGTCGCTGGTGCGCTGAATATGTTTCGCGATCGCGTGGCCATGCGCGGGGCCTGCGAGCAGCGTGCGAAGAATCAGCATGTCCAGCGTGCCCTGCAGGATTTCGGCGCGGTCAGTGTCTTGTTTTCTCATGATGGTAGGCATTCTACCATGGACCTCTGATAGTAGACGCTCTACCCCAGGAAAATCTTTCGCTGCGCTCGGAAAGCTTTCGTTGAGCGGCTTGGTGGTGCGCTCAAGACTGCGCGCGCCCCTTGCTGAATCCCTGGCGGGCGGATCACGGCGTTTGCCGGCGAAGCGAGTCCATCCACGGCTGGCGCGACAAAGATGCCACCTGGAAAATCTCCCGCGCCATCGGCATCATTCTTAAGTAGCGAAGTGATTCCGCTTGAAGCTGCTCTCTCCGCCCAGCTCCTCCGAACGATCCCGCGCCGCGTGCTTCATTGCGCCCAAAAAGCGTTGTAAGAATGAGACGCTTAACACTCTAGAAAACTGTACACCCACTTTTTTCGTAAGGATGTGATTCTAAAGGTAGTTGCGGCGAAAGTGAGGCTAAGGATGTGAAGCTAAAGGTACTTAGAGGCAGCAAAGAAATGAAGTAGAGGAATATCAGGAGGTAAAGGAGGAGCAGATCCTTGGCAGCCTTCACTCAGGATCTTCGGCTGGTGTAACGGCACAGCCTCGAGTTGTCAAAAAACGACGACCGTGGGCCTGCCAGGTCGCTCCCGATGCCCCGTGCCATGCGGGAGAACTGCGAAAGAGCGGTACATTGATAGCAGAGTCGGTACGATAAACCAATAGTACTAAATTTTACAAAATTGTGAGTACTGGTGCGAGGTGTGGGTTGCCTGGGCGCGGTGCTGCCAGCAGAGACGGGCTAGTTGATTTTAGGCGTGTGTTATGCTCTGCGAGGGACGGTCATACTTTGCAAACTCGCCTGCGTTCCTGCAGGCGTGAAGACAATGTTGCACGTAGCGGCGCTCATGTCGCACTGTCGCTGCGTTCATGTGCTATAGCCGAAAAGCGAGAAAGTGGCCGTCCCTAAAACGAATGTCTACTCGTCTGACAGCAGCTGACGATGTGTTGAAAACGCATTTCCTGGCCCTCAGGGACCTTCGCGACATCGCAACGCTTCTCCAAGTACGGCCCCAGTTGCTTGGCTACTATCTGCATCGGAAAGACAACTATAAGCGTTTCCAGATCGCAAAACGGTGCGGCGGGACAAGGGATATCTTTGTGCCAGTTTCTCCGATAAAAATTATTCAATCCAAGCTGAATCAGGTTCTGACCGCGGTGTACGGAGGTAGGTCAGTAGTTCACGGTTTCGCTAGAGGGAAAAGTATTGTTTCCAACGCGAGGAGGCATCTAAACAGCAGTTGGGTCCTGAATTTTGACCTTCGCGACTTTTTCCCGAGTTTGCACTTCGGTCGGATCAAGGGCCTTTTTGAGAGCAAGCCGTACTCGCTTCCTGAAAGCGTCGCAGTGACGCTCGCTCAAATCTGCTGCCACGATGGTTTTCTGCCGGCTGGAGCGCCAACGTCTCCTATCGTCTCTAACCTGGTATGCGGGCGTTTCGACGCCGCCTTGAAAAGGCTCGCGAGCGATCATGGTTGCCGTTATTCGCGCTACGCCGACGACATAACGTTTTCGCTTTCGCACGGTAATTTTCCTCCCCAGATTGTGTATCGCGACTCAACCACGTCACGCTGGATTCTTGGAGACCCACTTAATGCCGTCGTCTCAGGAAACGGCTTCCGCATAAATGAATCCAAGACGCGAGTGCTTCCCCGAGGCTATCGACAAGAAGTCACCGGTCTGGTTGTAAACCACCGGATTAATGTCAAACGGCGATTTATTCGGCGCGTGCGGGCAATGTTGCACGCAGCCGAAAAATGGGGAGTTGAGCGAGCTGAGTCTGCGTTTCGATCCGAGTTTGACTCGAAGCAGAGATTCAAGAGCTCCCCGTCATTCCTTCACGTGCTCCGAGGCAGGATCGAGTTCGTGGGGAGTGTGCGCGGCCGGGATGATGGCATTTACCTTTCTTTTATTAAACGATACTGTAAGCTGGATCCCAAGAGTCGAACGAGACGCGTCATATTGAGCGCCCGGGCGCAGCATGAGGTTATTGAACGGGCCATTTGGGTACTCGAACATGAGGACGGAACTCAAGGCACGGCGTTTGCTGCGGAAAATTTTGGATTTATCACGGCAGCCCATGCTCTGAAAGCTGGGACGCTTGCCAGCTGCCCTGCCTTAGCGGTTCGCGATCTAGATTTTGACGAAGTTGCGCGCGATAAGGATGTGGATGTTGCGCGATTTGAAGTTCGCGGACATCCGGGGATTCAACTTAGACTGGGCACTTCGGCAGGGCTGAAAGTCCGCGACCCCATCAGAGTGTTTGGATTTCCGCTCTACCGCGTCGGGAACCGTGCTCAGATGGTTGAGGCGGCGATCGCAGGCACCGCAGTTTGGCACGGGGTCCCACACTTCATCGTCGACTGTCCAATTGTTCGTGGATCGAGCGGCGGACCGATACTTGACCTTGATAATAAGATTGTCGGAATAGCGGTTCATGGGCAAGGCATTCCATGGCAGACTCACGAAGACGACGAGCTCAGCCGATTTGTTCCGATTGATTTTGCCTTGAAATATCTGAAAGCTGCAGTCGCCGTTCCTTAGATCCAAGCCCCTACGTTCGTTCCGACCGCGTGCGCCGAGGTCGAACATGAGGCTTCTCGCAAGTCCACTGGGCCTAATCAGCTCCCCTAATCCGGCGAGCAATTTTCAAGATTCAATGAAAACTAAAATGGGATGTCGTCGTCGCTGATTTCCGGAGCGGCGTCTGACGTGGGAGCTGCCGTCATCTGGAATCGCGCCCGGTTGTCCAACATCCAATTCATCCCCTTCTCGGAGAGTCGATAGACCGGATATGGGTCGTTGTAGTTCCCACCCTCAGTTTCGAAAACAATCATTCCCATGCGGAGCAGGCTCTCGATGCTTAAGCTGCATGCGACGTCTGTGAAACCGGCGCGACGCATGTCGTCCTGTATGTTTCTCGGAGAGACGCTCGAATCCGGTGTTAGTCGGCTCTCGAGGATCGAGACCATCACTGCCATCTCATAGGAACTGAGGCCCTCTGTAGTCTTCACCGGAGACAGCGACGCAACCGTCTGAAGCTTTTCTGCTTTTTCTAACTGGGCCCTCAATCGCTCCGTGAGTCGCCGTTCGAGCGTCCTAAAATCGCTCGTAGAATCTTGGGAATAGGAAATGACAAACCGATGCTGGATATCGAAGGGATATGGCTTGGGCCGGGGCTCTGAACACATAAGCACGACTGTTTTGCCATTCGCAAATGCGAAACCGACCTCGTACCAGATGTTCGGATTGTCCGTCGTTATGTCGGCTAGACAGATTTCGGACTCCCTAATTCCTTGCTCGATGTCTTCGATCAGTATTGTTGTGCTTGGGTCTTCGTCTATGCGATAGGGATCAAGCTCTGCGGCTAAAATCGCAGGTCTAACGATATCTCGATATCTCTTGTCGTATGGCCCCTGATCGAAGGGCTGAATTACGAAGCATCTCGCCATGAGTAATAGGCCTCCTTGAGAGGCGGCCAGTAAAAGGTAGTATGTTATACACTAAATTCAATCGATATACGCGCCGCAAACGCGGCGAACGGTCGAATGTCCGATTTTTCGTGCCCCCAAAAAGTAGGGCATTGCGCCTCAGTCCCTCTCTAGTTTCAATTCGATGGAAATGATCTCGGGGAGATTGCTGTCTGCCTTTGCATCGCGTAGGGGCCGGGCGGAACCTCTCTAGGACAGACCCATTCGCAATTGGCGCTCAGGGCAAGTAGGAATGGCTGTTTGACCCTGAGCTTCCGCTTGATTCTGGGCAGACAAGAGTGTCTGCCCCACTTTCACGGCGCTGCCGCGGAGACCCCAAGCAGGGGTCGAATCGGCGGCGGCTACAATCCGTCCAATAATCTCTGAAGAAGGTCAAACGCAGAAAGCCCCCACCCCAACAAGACGGGGTGGGCTACAGAAAACCGTCGGGATAACCTAGGCAATCAAACTGCTGGCGGAATTCCCGACGAGAAGAATTGGGACCCCGATCAAGAGCCCCGACCGACTACGTCGGGGTGCAGAAACCGCATATCGGGGGCGAGCCCCGATCAAAAACATCGGGGCGAGCGCGCAAAGTAGGGGCGCGGCGTCTCGGAAGCGGCAGGATTGATGCCGGCGGAAGGATCGCCCTCGGCCCCACCCCTAAATACGAGGAGTGGGGACCCCGACGTCACACAAAGCGTGGCAACGGCAAACACTGGCGGAATTCCCGACGAAAGGAATCGGGACCCCGACCTAATGCGTCGGGGCAGGCCCCGATCAAGAGCCCCGACTGACTACGTCGGGGTTCAGAAACCGCACATCGGGGCAAGCGCAAGAAACGCGGAAATCCGCCGCTACAGAAGGCAGGCAAGATCAGAGGCGCGAATGAAACTGGTCGCCATTCCCGACAAGAGGCATCGGGACGCAAAGTACGCGAAAAGGCGACCCTACATGAGACGAAGGCTGGCGGAATTCGCGACGAAAGGAATCGGGACCCCGACCAAAAAAATCTGGGCAAGCGCAAGAAACGCGGAAATCAGCCGCTACAGAAGGCAGGCAAGATCAGAGGCGCGAATGAATCTGGTCGCCATTCCCGATAAGAGGCATCGGGACGCAAAGTACGCGAAAAGGCGACCCTACATAGGGCGAAGGCTGGCGGAATCAAATCCGCCGCCTGCCTACCGGCAGGCAGGCTACACACGAGGCGCGGAGCCGGGGTAAGCGGCGGGGTCATCTTATTAGCGGCGATGTTTCGCATAGCATCCATCGGCATGGTTCGCGCAGCGTCCGGCAGCGTGTTCCGCGGAGCCTGTATCAGCGTTGTTGGCGTAGCCGCGATGTTTTGCGGAGCATCCATCGGCGTTTTTCTCGCAGCGTCGATGCTCGGGGGTTGTGCAGCGCTTTCCAGTGCGTCGGGCGCCGGACAATTCACACAGACTGAGCTGCGAACGGATCGAGACCCGCAGTCCATTGCAGTTGTCGATCTGAATCATGATGGCAAGCTCGACATCGTGGTGGCGAATCCGATTCCCGGGACGGTGTCGGTTTTTCTGGGCGATGGAGCCGGACACTTTCAGCTTGCGCCCGGCTCGCCATTCTCCGCCGGGGCTGCTCCGAGCGACATCGGGGTGGGCGATTTCAATGGCGACGGCAATCTGGACCTGATCGCGCCGAATACGCAAACGCCTTACGTGAGTCTTTTTCTTGGCGACGGCAAAGGCGGATTTCATCCCGCGGCGCATTCCCCGCTGGCGACGAAGTCTTATCCGCATCCGCATGGCGTGGCCGTGGGACATTTCTGCGGGAGCGACAAGCCGCTCGACGCGATGATCGACAGCTGGGGCAACAGCCAGGTGGAATTGCTGATCGGCGATGGCGCGGGGAATCTGACGAACGGCCCGATGTTTCCCGCGGGGCCCGGCTCGGACCTTCCGCTGCGGTCGGCGGACTTCAACCGCGACGGGCTGCCTGACATCGTGATGCCGGATACGGCGATCGGCCACTGGAATGTGGAGCAGGCCAGCGTCCTGCTGGGAGACGGGAAGTGTGGATTTCGCGCGGCTCAGGGATCGCCCTTCCCTGCTGGCGCCGTGCCGTGGAGCGTCGCGATCGGGGACATGAACGGCGACCGCAATCCGGACTTCGTGATTACTCCCTATGGCGCGCAGGTGAAAGACAAAGCCAGAATCGCCGCGACGATTTTGGTGGGTGACGGCAAAGGCGGATTCGCGGCGATGAGCGGCTCGCCATTTCGGCTGACGGGCTGCGACAATCCCGGAAACGTGGCGACAGGAGATTTTAACGGCGACGGAGTGCGAGATTTTGTGGTTACGTGCATGGGGAGCGACGACGTCCTGCTATTTCAGGGCAAGAAGACGGGCGGATATGCGCTGACGACGGTAGCGGTTGCCGGGGGGCGCGGGGAGCTGATCAATCGAGGCGTCGCGCTCACAGATCTGACTGGAAGCGGACGCGAGGACATTCTGGTTTCCGGGCCGTCGTCGGGGACGATTACGATTTTGCATGTGAAATAGGAGGAGATGGAGCGGAGAGAGCGGAGGCGCGGAAAAGCAAATCGCTATTTCAAATCTCAAATTTGAAATTTCAAAAAAGGCAAAGGCAAAATCGAAGGCGCGAATGAGACTGGCCGCCATTCCCGACAAACGTCGTCGGAACGCAAAATGTGCGAAAAGGCGACCCTACACAAGGCACAGCGAAGGCCGGCGGAATGAAATCCGCCGCTACACAGGCAAAAAACCATGCCAGCATTCCCGACAAACGTCATCGGGACGCTCAGGACGCGAAATGCTGGCGCTACACAGGCAAAAGCAAACTGCTGGCGGAATGAAATCTGCCGCTACACGGGCAAAAACCCATGCCAGCATAAATGCCGGCGCTACACAGACGAATCAGTCGCCGGGGACGGGTTCGTGGGCGCTGACTTCTACTGCGCGCATGACTAGGTCAGCGAGGGCGCCGATGAAGCGGGGGGAATCGCCGACGGCGGGCATCATCTCAAACTGTTCGCAGCCGAGATGCATGGCCTGCTCGCGCGCTTCGATATTGATCTCGTGGAGCGTTTCGATGTGCTCGGTGACGAAGGAGAGCGGCACGACGAGCAGATTTTTTTCGCCGCGCTTCATCAGCTGCGGAATCGTGTCTGTGAGCGAAGGCGAAAGCCATTTCTGGCGGCCGACGCGGCTCTGGTAGCAGAGCGTCGAGGAGTTGGGCCAGTTCCCTGTTTCGAGGACGAGCTTCACGGTGGCTTCGATGTGCGACTGGTACGGATCGCCGCGGTGGATGAGGCTGAGCGGCAGGCCGTGCGCGCTGAAGACGATATGCGCGCGCTCGGGCCGCTCGAAATGCGACATGGCGAGCTCGATGCGATCGACGACGGCTTCGACGTAGAGCGGATGATCGTAGAAATGATCGATCAGGTGTTCGGTGGGCTCATCGGGACCGGGATGATAGAGGCGGCGCCATTCCTTCAGGCTGCTGAGCGTGGTGGCGTAGGAATATTGCGGGTAAAGCGGAAGCAGGACGAGGTCATCGAGCTGGGTGCGCTGGACTCCGGCGACGGCTTCGATGGTGAGCGGATTCCAATAGCGCATGGCGGTGAAGACGCGCGGCTCGAAGACGGATTCGAGCGTGGATTCGAGCTTGAGCGCCTGGCGCTGCGTGAGCATGCGGATCGGCGATTGGCCGCCGATGGCGGCGTAATGTTCGGCGACGACTTTGGAGCGCTTGCGCGAGATGTAGCGCGCGAGCGGCTTGCGGAGGATTCCGCCCAGCGGGCCGAGCGGGATGATGTCCGGGTCGCAGAAGAGATTGTAGAGAAACGGCTCGACCGCTTCGGGAGTGTCCGGGCCGCCCAACTGGAAGAAGACGATGCCAACTCGCTTGCGCATGATGCAGGTCCTACGAATGAGATTACGACTGCTTGGATGCGCCGGCCGGCTGAGACGTTCCCGCGGGCGCTTTCGCAGCGGAGAGGGCCGTTCCGCGATCTATTGTAGCGCGGAGGCGCGCGATTTCATCGCGCAGGCGGGACATGCGGCGCGAGACAGTGAAGCTATAGACGAAAAGCACGCCCCAGACGACGAGGTATGCGGCCATGACGCTATTGAAATTTTTCATCCGGCCTCCGGTAACGCCGAGTCCCGATTAAAAACATCGGGATGCAAAGTTCGATGTTGCGTTCGCAGCTTCATCCGGTTGCATCGGCTTCCATTTGCAGCTCGGAAACCTGGTGCCGCAGGGACTCGAGTTTGTAGCGCTGAAAGATCAGGAGCGTCATGAGGAATGTGGTCGCGGTGAAGCTGAGTGCGAACGCCGAGCCCATTCCGGGCGCGAGGCCGCCGGTGCGGCCGATCATCGGCTGCGGATGTTGCGTGCGCCACCACCAGATGGAGAAATAGACGAGCGGGACGTCGAGATACGCGAATATCCCGTAGACGGCGCTGACGACGGCGCGGCGCTCGGGATTTTCGACGAGCTGGCGGAGAAGCAGGTAGCAGAGGTCGAGCACCCAAAGCACGAAGGTGGAAGTGAGGCGCGCGTCCCAGGTCCACCAGATTCCCCACGCGGGATGGGCCCATATGGGGCCGGTGATGAGGACGATGGAGAAAAAGGCGAGGCCGACTTCGACGCCCGCGAGCGCGAGCCAATCGAGCTGGATTTTGCGCGTGAGGAGAAACGAAATATTCGCGACGAAGGCGATCGTGAGCGCGGCGATTCCGGCCCAGCCGCTGGCGGCGTGGAAATAGAAAATTTTTTGCAGGAAGCCCATGGTGATTTCCGTGGGCGCCCGGTAGAAGGCGGCGATGAGGGCGATGGCGACGGCGGCGGCGGAAGCGAGGATGAGGAGCGCGTCGATGGCGATGCTTCCCTGCTGGGAGGAGCGCGAGGAAGACGGCGGAGAGGCGGAGAAATAATCTGCAGCGAGGCGGGAGGGAGGGAGGCAAGGAGGCAGGGAAAAAGGCGATTTCAAATTTGAAATTTGAGATTTGAAATGAAAAGCAATGGCTTTACCGCAGAGGCCCGCCGCGTCGGGCAGGCGCGGAGCTCCGCAGAGGGCACGGAGAGGCCGCGCCGAAATTGCTTTTCGGCATAGTTCCTCAGGGGCTGAAGCCCCCAGGCTTATCGGATTTAATGTCGGAGCTGAAGCTCCGACCCCCGAAAACGAAATTCGAGAATACTTTCTATTCTTCAAGTAAGTAGCCGCCGAAGAGCCAGGTTGCAGTGAGAAAGATCACGTCGAACGCGACAAGCACGAAAGTCCACGAACGCGAAAGCTCTGCTGGATCTGCAAGTAGCGACACAGTCGATTCCGTTGCGGCGATCAGCACCGGCGCGAGAACCGGAAGCAGCAGCATTGGCAAAAGTAGCTCGCGCATGCGCGCTTGCGACGCGATGCCCGCAAAAACCGTGCCGACCGTGACGATGCCGAGCGAACCGAGCAGCATCACAAGCGCCAGCGGAACGATTACGTGCCCGAGCGAAACATCATACAGCACGGAAAAAACGGGCAAAAGCACGAGCTCGACGAGCAAGAGGAAGCAAAGATTCGCGAGCAGTTTTCCGGCGAGGATCGCGAAGGGATCGATGGGCGCGAGGCGAAGGGCTGCGAGTGTGTCGTTGGCGCGTTCGCGGGTGAAGGAAGGCTGAAGCATCAGCGACGCGGCGAAGAGCAGCGCGATCCAGAGCAAGCCGGGGCCGAAGCGGCGGGCTTCGGCGGTGGTGGGGTCGAAGGCGAAGCTGAAGACGACGAAAATGATGAGGACGAAAACGATCGTGGAGATGAGAAGTTCGTAGGTGCGGAATTCGGCGCGGAGTTCCTTGCCGAGTATCGTTGCGGCGGCGCGGGCGGTGGTCATGCGGTGCGCCGTTTTCGGAGCGCGGCTGCGATGGGGAGCGATGCGTTCATCGCGCCTCCAGAGGAATTGCGGACGGATTGCTTGAGCGTGCGCGATGGGCGGCGCTGCGGAATTCGCCGTCGATCACTGCGCGCGCGTCGCCATTTGCGCCGCTATCGGCGATTATTGTGCCGCCGTGCATGGCGATGGCGCGCGTGGCGAGCTCGGTGGTTTCGTCCTGATTGTGCGCGGTGAGCAAAACCGTGCAGCCGTTCGCATGAGTGCCGCGCGCAATTTCGGCAAGCCAGGCGCAGCCTTCGCGGTCGAGTCCCGTGGTCGGCTCGTCGAAGATGAGCAGCGCGGGATGATTCAGCAGGGCTCGCGCGACGGCGAGGCGTTGGCGCATACCGCGGGAAAAAGTGCGAACGAGGTGATTGGCGCGATCGGCGAGGCCCGCGGGCGCGAGCGCTTGCGCGGCGCGATCGTGCGGATGATCGAGGCCGTAAAGTTTGGCGAAGAAGCGGAGATTTTCGGCGGCGGTGAGCTCGTCGTAGAGCAAGGTGGAATGCGCGAGCATGCCTACGCGGAGTTTAGCAGCGTCG
>DASTCZ010000332.1:0-10443 GCA_035710585.1 Candidatus Acidiferrales bacterium
CGCCCCGAAGTGCCGCCCAGCAAGAATCCGCGGACGCGCATGTCCGCCGCCGCCCACACCAGATCGCCGATGCGTTGCAGCCCGAACATCGAGTAATAAATGAAGAAGGGAATCGTATTGATCCCGTGCGTCGCGTAAGCCGTTCCCGCCGCCGCAAACGACGACATCGACCCCGCTTCCGTAATTCCTTCCTCCAGAATCTGTCCGTCCGTCGCTTCCTTGTAATAAAGCAGCGTGTGCACATCCACCGGCTCGTACTGCTGCCCGCGGCTGTTGTAAATCCCCACCTGCCGGAAGAGGGATTCCATTCCAAACGTGCGCGCCTCGTCCGGCACGATCGGCACTACCAGCTTGCCGATTTCCGGGTCGCGCATCATCTTGCGCAGCATGCTCACGAACGCCATCGTCGTGGAAACTTCGCGCCCCTCGCTGCCCGTCAGAAATTCCGCGAAGAGCTCCTTGTTGTCCGCCACCAGCGGCTTCGATCGCACCGAACGCTTCGGCACATAGCCGCCGAGCGCGGCGCGCCGCTCCTGCAGATAGCGAATCTCCGCGCTGTCTTCCGCCGGCCGGTAAAATGGCGTCTCCGCGATCTGATCGTCGCTAATCGGAATTCCGAACCGCGTACGAAACACACGCAGCTCGTCCTCATTCAATTTTTTCTGCTGGTGCGTGATGTTCTTGCCCTCTCCCGCTTCGCCCAGCCCGTAGCCCTTGATCGTGCGCGCCAGAATTACCGTCGGCTGTCCGGTATGCTCCACTGCCGCCTTATACGCGGCGTACACTTTCCTCGGATCGTGCCCGCCCAGCGTCAGCTTCTTCAGGCCCTCATCCGGGATTTTTTCCACGAGCTTCATCAGCTTCGGGCTCGACCCGAAATATTGCTGCCGGATGTACGCGCCCGATTCCACCACCAGCTTTTGAAATTCGCCGTCGAGCATCTCGCCCACGCGCTTCACCAGCAACCCGTCCTCATCGGCGGCAAAAATCGGGTCCCACGGCCCGCCCCACAGCACTTTGATCACGTTCCAGCCCGCGCCGCGGAATGCCGCTTCCAGCTCCTGCACGATTTTTCCGTTGCCGCGCACCGGCCCATCCAGCCGCTGCAAATTGCAATTCACCACGAAAATCAGATTGTCGAGCTTCTCTCGCGAAGCCAGCGTGATCGCGCCCAGCGCTTCCGGCTCATCCGTCTCGCCATCGCCCAAAAACGCCCACACCTTCGCGTCCGTCGCCGGCTTCATCCCGCGATTCTCCAGGTAGCGGTTAAATCGCGCCTGATAGATCGCCATGATCGGGCTCAAGCCCATCGATACGGTGGGGAACTCCCAAAAATCCGGCATCAGCCACGGGTGCGGATAGGAAGAAAGCCCGCCGCCCTTCTTCAGTTCGCGCCGGAAATTTTCCAGCTTCTCAACCGAAAGCCTTCCCTCCAAAAATGCGCGCGCGTAAATCCCCGGCGAAGCGTGCCCCTGAAAATAAATCGTGTCGCCTTCGAATTCGTCGTTCCGTGCGCGGAAAAAATGATTGAACCCCACCTCGAAAAGCGTCGCCGCGCTCGCGTATGTCGAAATGTGCCCGCCGATGCCGTGCTCTTCGCGGTTCGCGCGCACCACCATCGCCAGCGCGTTCCACCGGATCAGGCTCTTGATCCGCCGCTCGATCTCTTGATCGCCAGGAAACGGAGCCTCCTGGCTCGCCGGAATCGTATTTACGTATGGCGTGTTCGCCGTAAACGGGACGTCGATTCCCGTCGTGTGCGCGCGCGTCCTCAGCTGCGCCAGGATCGTCGCCGCCGCCACCGGTCCTTCGTCGTGCACCACCGAATCAAACGACTCGAGCCACTCATTTACCTCGACGTTGTCGATGCCGGCGTTCACCGTTGTGCGGACGCCCGAACCATTCGTTGCCATTCGTTTCCTCGAATTCCTATCGAAAGATGTGGTCTGCGTGCATTTATGAATGCGAGAAGAAATGGGCCGCGCCCTGCCAGGTCGCCGCCCTCTCAATATTTTCTGTACACAATAAATATACCGCAGTTTCGCAGCCCGCGCTGAAGCACGCGAGTGATCTGTGATTAGATTTCCATGGCAGCGGCCCAGCCGGTGATTCTTACGCCGAGTCTTATTCGCTCAGAATCCCTGATAACGAATTCCTTCTTAGAACCGTTTTATAGGAAGGAGAAGGTTTCTCGCTACATCCCCGATGAAACTCCGCCTCGCAATCGTCTCGAGCTGCATTTTTGCAGTTGCGGTCGTCCTATTTTTCAACGTTTGGTTGGCATTGCCGCCGGTCGGACCTTGCGTGGCGGTGCTCCACGTCCCATTCGCGGGCGACTGGTTGCAAGTACCTAGATGGTTGTATGGACCGGCTCCGATTCTCAGTGGGGCAGTATCGTTAGTCACTTCGATCTATCTTTGGCTTCTCCTTCTCATGACGCGAATCCGCGCGTCAAAGTCGCGCGCGCCAGCCGCACCCCTCGTCAGCCCTCAATCTTAGTTTCAGTGGCCTCCAATCACCGCCCCTTCACCTCATACCGCCCCACCATCCCCGCCATCATGTGGTCGCTGATGTGGCAGTGATACAGCCAGATTCCCGCCGCGTCCGGCGCCATATCCGCCGTGATCATCTGCGCCGAAGTAACCGCAATTACATCCGTCCGCTGCCCAGCCACCATTACCGTGTTTCCATGCCAGTGCGGTGTGTGCGCGTTATTGAAATCGCCCAGCGTCGCCACGTACCAGCGCACGCGGTCGCCCACTTTCATCGTCATCAGCGGCATATTTCCGAAGATGTAGCCGTTGATGGACCACTTGATATTCGTGTCCACGAACCCGATGCCTAGAAACGCGCCCGCCATCCCGTCCGGCGTGACCGGTTTCAGCTCGAATTTATCCACGCCCTTTGGGTCCAGCGCGTGCGCGCGGATGTTCCCATCCAGGTACCAACTTTCATTTTCATTGAGCGCGATAAACAGATTCACAAACTCGTGGTCCACATCTTTCGGCCGCCCGTCCGGCAACGCCATGCCGCGCCGCGTGACCACAATGCCGCCAAAAAGCCCCGACGCAATATCTCTCAGCTCATCCGCGTGCGAATGGTAGAGCCAAAAAACCGAGCTCGGATCGTTCGGCCCCGGTCCCGCGCGCTCCGGCACCTGCCACGTGTAAACGTGCGTCGCGCCGGGAGGCACCGCGCCGTCGCCCTTGTCGCCGCCGGAAGTTTTGTCGTTGTAGTCCGCGCCTTCGGAATCCTTCAGATAGAGCACTCCGTGCGGATGCATGCTGTAGGGTCTCGTCGCATTATTTTTGAACACGACCTTGATCGTGTCGCCAACTTCCGCGCGCAGAATTGGCCCCAGTATTCCGAGATACGCCTCGTCGGGCGCGCGCATCTTCAACGTCTTGAACGTGTCGTCCGTGTATTCTCGATACACGGCTTTTTTGTAGATCCGCCCGATGTGGTGCGCGGCAGGCTCGGCGTAACCCTTCTCGAACTCGTCGAACGCCATCCCCATCGCTTCGTTACGGCCAGACGGCGCGTAGTTCCAATCCACTTCGTCTGCAGCGACGTAATACACGCGGGTCTTTCCAGCAACAGATTGCGCGCCGGCGGGTGCGCACCAGCACAAAACTGCGGCGAAAGACAAAACCGCACACACGGCAAGCAAACGTACTCGATCAGTCATAGAACCTCCAGGCACGAAGATTTCTCGCGGCTCCTGTGTAAAGAGATCAATCCCATCGAAGATCAAGGCAACCGGCTCACGTGCTCCGTTACCCAAGCCTGTGAAATATGGAACGCTCCACGCTAACTTAGGCAGCCAGGGCCTCAACTCTTATGTCGCTTGCGAGAGGTAGAAAGGCCAAGCATGCCTGGCGTCAAAGTAAAAAGTTGACTATTTATGAGTGCGTTGATTTTTAGTGATGATTCACGACGCATACTTTCTCGTCAGAATTCTGTGAACAAAGAATTCACTGTTCGCGCCTAGTGCACGACGCCAACGTCGTAAACAATTTTTCCGCCCACCATCGTCAAAACGGATTGGGTCGTTGGAAGTTCTCCAAGGGGCACAGTGAAAATGTCCTGCGAAAGGACCGCCAGATCTGCCAACTTCCCCGCTTCGAGGGTGCCCTTATCCTTCTCAGCCAATTCCGCATACGCAGACGTCTGCGTGTAAGCGACTACCGCCTGTTCCCGGCTAATGGCTTCCGACGGCCGGTTCGCGTGAAGACACGCGAACATGATATTCAGATAGGGATTCGTCGGTCCGTCGGAGCCCAATGCAACGGGAATGTCTGCCGCCAGCAAGGATCGCAGCGGCTGGGCATGCACCAGGAAGAGGCCAGGAAAGATCGAGGCGACATTAAGATGCGAGGGATTCTGAACGACTACCACTTTCATCTCGCGAACGAGCGGAATCAGATCCGGGAAAAGGCCGTCGCCATGCTCGAATCGTACCCGTCGGCCAGCCCAGGCTCTCTTTCCCCCCGTGGCCTGCATCGAGTTCAAAATCGCCGCCGCTGAGTTGTAGCCGAAGACGTGGACCAACAACTGATCGTTGTCTTGCAACGATTCTCGCAGTATTTTCTCGATCTCCGCAGAAGGAAAGGTCAACGCGAGGTCTGAAAACATCGCCTCGAAGTCTATTCCCGAACGTTGCAGTCCGGCATCGCGCGCGTCAAACGTCCTTTCGAGCGGCGTCCCATCCAGCATCCATTTGGTACCACTCACCGTGATGAGAGCACTTGAACTACGTGGCTCCGGCCGGCCTTCTTGTACGTCCCGGCCTGCAGGCGTTGTTCCGGGCATCCTCATCACGCGCACCCGGATCGGGGTCGGCACTTTTTCCAAAAGTGCGACGCACCGGTTAGGTGCAATTGCAGCGGACATGTCCTGAATGCTCGTAATCCCCCAGGCAACAGCGGCGGAAAGAGTTTTGCGCAACTCTGCGACCGCGTCTGCATCGCTCGTTAGGTCCGCGAGTTTGCGGACGGCTTGCATTGACGCATATTCCCGTAGGACGCCGCTGAGCCTGCCATCTGCAGATCTCTCGTGGCGCCCGCCTAGCGGATTTGCCTGCTGTTGGCGAATTCCTAGTCTGTCGAGCGCCGCGCTGTTGAGCATGGAGGCATGTTCCGTGACGAAGAGGATGACCGGATGATCGGGAGCAATCTTGTCGAGGACATCGCGCGTCACATCGAGATCCTTCCAGACCGACGGGCCAACGTATCCGCGGACAAAGGCTCCCATGGGCGCTTTAGTCACGGCGGGTGCGGCAAGAGCGCTTCTCACCTCGGTCCACGTCGGGTCGAGGCTCTCAAACTGCAATTCGACCGTGTTTCCAGGGGTCACTTCCACGTGGTTATGCGCGTCATTGATTCCTGGAATTACGGTCCGCCCGCCAACGTCGATTTGTTTTGTGTGAGGCCCGGCAAAAGACTTGATTTTCGCCGAGTCTCCGGTCGCGGTGATGCGCTCCCCTCGGATCGCGAGAGCCTGCACGTACGAATGTGCGCTGTCGCTAGTGAAGATTTTTCCGTCGAAGATAATCACGTCTGGAGCTGCCTGGTTTGGTGCCGCAACTGCTGACATAAATACCAGAGACAAAGCGACTCCAGTTGGAACTGCCAGAGCGATTGATCCTCTTACCCAGCCTTTCATATTCGCGCCTCACTTGATCAATTCACTTCTTCGGCGAAAGTTCGCAGTAATTGACGCTTGAAATTGCTGCGCCGTCACCGATTCTGTTCGAAGATGCCCATAAGCGGTCACGCACCAGCACAAAACTGCGGCGAGAGACACAACCGCACACACGGCAAGCAAACGTACTCGATGACTCACGGGCCCTCCGGGCGATGAAGGTTGCCGTCAGAAATCAACGGGTGCAAAATTTTTGGTTCAACGGATAGCGCGCATCCTATCCCAAGCGCCTCCCGTCAGCCACTTTTTTCCGAACGAAACCCGCCAGTCGCCCCCCCCCCGCATCCCCCAATGAGCCCGAAAAATAATGGAACTTTTCCTCCCTCCGGGTTGAATAGATAGAGGAAGAAGGAAGTGGGCCAGAATCCGGAGATCGCGGGACCCTTGGAACTGAAAGACGCCGAACTGCTGCGCCGCGCCGCCGAAGGCGATGAGTCCGCCTTCGCCGAGTTCTACAACCGCCACAATGGCCCGATTTACCGCTTCGCCTTGCACATGACCGGCAGCCCCGATTCCGCCGCAGACGTCACCCAGGAAACTTTCATGCTCCTGGTCCGCGAACCCGGCGTCTTCGATCCGCGGCGCGGCGAGGCTCTCCCGTTCCTGTATGGCGTCGCGCGCAATTTCGTCCGCCAAATGCTTTCCCGCGACTCCCGCTTCGTCGCGCTTCCGCAAGCCATGCCCGTCGTCGCCCCTACAAATGGACAGTGCTCGCATCTCGCCTACGACGATGCCAGCTCCGCGCTCGACGCCTGGGAATCGCTTTCGCAGCAGGAATCCATCTGGCGCTTGCGCCAGGCCATACTCTCTTTGCCCACGCACTATCGCGAGGTCGTCACTCTCTGCGATCTCGAGGGCAAAACTTATTCAGACGCCGCGGGCATCCTCGATTGCCCCGTCGGCACCGTCCGCTCGCGCCTCAATCGCGCGCGCGATCTACTTCTCGAAAAATTGCGGCCCGCCACAGAGCCGCGCGACTCTCTCCGTGCCACCGGGACAGGAAGCTGAAGGTGAATCATGAATTGCGCTGAATTCAACGAACTCGTTCACAGCCTCGTGCGCTACGAATTGCTCGATATCGATTTGCGCGAGCGCGCCCTGCTTCATGCCGATAGCTGCGCCTCCTGCGCGGCGCGCCTCGGCAATGCGCAAGCGCTGGCAGACGCCACCGAATTTGCAGGCACCGCCGTGTGCACCGAAAAAGCGCCCGTCCGAGTTGCCGCCGCCGTGTTCGGCGAATATCGCCGCATCCACAGACCGCGTCACGTCGGCACGCAAGTCGCGAAATGGGCGCTTGCCGCTGCTGCGACTTTCGCTCTCGCCTTTGGCGGCTGGTTCGGATACTCGCGCTGGCAATCCAACGATCGCGTCGCTTCGCCCGCACCCGCTCGCGTGAATCGAAATCCCGTCGAAGCAAATAATTCGAGCACAGCGAATCCCGCCGCGCAGGATGCGAATGCGACTTCAGCGGATTCGAACCTGCTCGCCGATTTCGAGCCGGTACCCTTTGCCGACGATTTTGATTCCGGCGATCCCGCCATGATCGTTCACGTGCAGCTCACGCGCGCCGCGCTCGGCAAGCTCGGCTATCAAGTCGAGAAGGGAAAAGGCAAAGAGCTCGTAAATGCTGACGTCTTGGTGGGTGTTGACGGCTGGCCGCGCGCCGTCCGCGTGGTGCAGTAACAGTCTCAGGATTTTGAGCGCTAACTGATTTTCGATTTTTTCACGTTGAGTGGAGGTCCACTACAGATGATTCGCAAGAGCATCACCACTGTTTCCGCATTCGCATTGCTCGCGGCGCTTCTCGCCATCGCGCCGTCTGCGGTCTTCCCGCAAGATCCCGGCGCTCCGCCTCCAGGAGGGCAGCACGGCGGCCGCAGAGGTCCCGGCCCGGGCGGCTTCGCCTTTGACGGCATGGGCCCCGGCTTCGGCGGACGCACCGTCACGGGAGCGCCTTTCTCCGCCACCCTCACCGTCTCTCACACGCCCGGCGAAGGCGGCGGCAATGGCATCGCCAATAATTCTACCGGTTCCATCGTGCGCGATACGCAAGGCCGCACGCGCCGCGACATGCAGCTCTCCGGCATCGGTCCGCTGCACGCGCAGGGCACACCGCCGCACATGATCTTCATCAACGACCCGGTGTCTCACAGCAACTACATGCTCAACGCCGATAAGAAAACCGGCGAGCAGTTTTCGCTCAATGGAAATATGCCGCCCCCGCCGCCTCTGGGCATGAATTCAGGCCAGCACGGCGAAGGCGGCTTCGGCGCTCGTGGACGCGGCGAAGTCACCACGCAATCGCTCGGCACAAAAACCATCAACGGCGTCAGCGCAAATGGAACGCTGATCACCCGCAATACTCCCAACGGCTCCTCCACCGTTGAGCGTTGGTTCTCGCCCGATCTGCAGACGGTCGTCTCCGAAACGCGCACCGACCCTCGCTTCGGCACCACCAGCATGCAGCTCACGAACATCAATCGCGGCGAACCGGATCCCTCTCTGTTCAGCGTTCCTTCGGATTTCACGATCACGCAGGGTCATTTCGGGCACGGAGGCCGCGGTGGGCGCCGCGGTCCCGGCGGCCCAGGAGGTCCCGGCGCGGCGAACTGATTTGTACGAGGGCGTCGCCGAATCCTTCCCGGCGCGCCCTCGGCTTTCGAGTTTGTAGAGCTGTTGGGTGATTGATCGCCCGGCGCTCTCGAAAATGCACCGAGATTGTAGAGCAGCTGGGTTTCTCTTCTCTCGCCGCTCTTGAAGTCAAAACGAGGTTGTACTCTCTGCCTGCGAATGGGGCTGATGCTGTCCGGTCAGCCCCATTCGTATTTGTGGGTTTTATGCATCCCGAACGCGTACTCTGCGGAGGGATCTGCTGTCGCGCTTCAGATTCGAGTGTGGCTGCAGATTCTCGCCACGCTTCTCCGCGTCCCTCCGCGCCCTCCGCGTCTCTGCGTCGGAACTTGCCTTTGCGGCGGATGCGCTCGCCTCCGCCCTGCATCCGGCCGCCTGCCCCTGCCTACCGCCTGCTGTTCTTCGCCTCCAGCACCACTGACGTCTCCACCTGCCGCTCTGGAATCTTCCAGTATTTCCGGAGAAGCATTTCTTTCTCCGCATGCCCCACCACGCGGAACCCGTGCTTCTCATAAAACGCAATGGCCCAACTCGCATTGGCCCACGTTCCGATAAGCACCGGCGTCTCCGCCGTCGCGCGCAAATGCTCCAGCAACTTCGCCCCGATTCCGCCTCGCCGACGCGCCGTGCGCACGTACGCATGCCGGATCAGCGTCACGTCTTGCACGCGTTGGATTCCCATCACTCCCGCCAGTTCGCCGCCGTCTTCAAATCCCCAGAACTGCACCCCGTCGCTCATCTCGCCGCGCAGATGCTCCTCGCTCATGTAGGGCTCATGCCAACGGTCCGCCGGAATCACGCCGCGATACGCCTGTGCGCCGTCATTAATGATTTCCCAGATCGCCTCGAAGTCTTTCTCATCGCATCGCCGTATCATCGTTTCTCCTCCAGCGGCCGAGTGATTTTGCACCATCGCACAGCGCACAATGTTTCTGCACCCTTCATTTTTGGCGAGCATCTAAACAACCACGAAGAGATTGTCGGCGATGTCCACCGCGCGAGGTCATAAAGCAGAAGAATGAGAATTGAATTCTTTCCGCCTGATTCTGAAACAGCGCCGCGCCACTGGGTACGGCATGATCAGGCCTTCGCAATGATGAAGGGGCGCGGCTCAATTGAATGGGGCTCGCGGCGTTCTGCGATCGAAAAGTTCCACTACACAGCGGGCGACTTGGCTCTTTGCGATCGTCATGTGGGCGAGTGGGTCGGAGTCATGGCCACACCGCACGTGCAACTCGGTATTTCCGATGCGCCGCTGTTGGCCGCCTCCGACGGAGCTTATGGCGAAGTTGAACTGCGCGCCAAGCGCAAGTTTGCGGACCCCCGCCTGGGTGCGCTGGTTGCGGCGGCTCATGAGGAGATGGTGGCTGGGTTTCCGAGCGGGCGGCTCTTTCTGGATTCCATCGAACAGGCGATGGCAGTAGCGCTCGTCAATGGTCACGCTGTAAGGCACCGTCCCGTGCAGATATACAAAGGCGGACTGGGTTCCGTACGCTTGCGAAGAATTAAAGAGTTGGTCCATGCGAAGATTGAAGACGACTTGAGCCTCGACGAGATGGCGCAATCGGTGGGATTGAGCACGGCCCATTTCGCGCGTATGTTTCGCAAATCGACGGGCGAGACCCCTCACCAATTTTTTCTACGTCAAAGAATCGAGCATGCAAAAGCGATGTTGCGAGTTCCTGATGCGCGGGTATTGGACGTGGCTGTGGCCTGTGGATTCAAGACCCAGCAGCACTTTGCGCAAGTTTTTCGAGATGTCTGCGGTGTTAGCCCGACAGAGTATCGCCACCAGTTCACCGGCCACTTAGCGAGTTCCGCTTCGGAACCGCGCTCCGAAGATATATCGCTTTCACTTGTTGCCCCTTAGCTCGTTGTTAGGGTCCAGCTCACTCCGGAATTTTTAGCTTACCGCCGCGTGCGTCTGCCTCAGCACTCTCACCTCAGTCAACAATCCTAAATAGCCTAGCGCAGCTGATTCGACCTCTCGTCGCTCCCTCGAAACGATCCCCAAACCCGGTTGTAAGTCTTTGGGGGTACTCTCTACGAAAGCATGAATTCAGCAAGATTCCGACCATCCCAGCAGAAACCCGCACAAGAACAGTTCCG
>DASTCZ010000333.1:0-8060 GCA_035710585.1 Candidatus Acidiferrales bacterium
CGAAGATCGGGAGATCTTTCTACGCCCTTTCGACCGCGCATGCCGTAGTTGGCACTTTGGCGGAACTCCTGGGCCTTTTCATCTTGGTCTCGGCCGGCACGCGACTCCTCCCGCAGCAACTTCGAATCAAGGCGTACAAGCCTTGGATGCGAACAGCGCTAGCCCTTTGGTGGGCAGTCCTATTGCTGGGAATCGCGACATACCTGCGGTGGTATGTTCCGCACGCGTTTTAGGAGAGCTGCACGTCGGAGACTGGCGTCTTAATCGGAACGGAACCCACGATGACTGGAGCCGAGGGGGGGACTTGAACCCCCGACCTGACGATTACGAATCGTCTGCTCTACCAACTGAGCTACCTCGGCGCAGGTCGGAAATGCGGTAGCGGAAAATTTAGCATCCGCGTCAAAACGCGTCAAACAACCGCGATCCATCAGTGCGAAAGCGGATACATCAGCCAACCGAGCGCCGCGGCGATCAGAAGAAACATCACGAAAGCGTAGATCGCATATCGAAGGCGTTCGCCGGGTTTTTTGCGGCTCAGGAATCCGAATGCGACGGATATCAGCAGCGCGAATAGACACATCGCCTGCCAGTGCGTGAGCCGGAGCCCCGGCGTTTGCGGCGCCTGCATGTCAGGATTTTTGTCCGCTGGCGATTTCGCTCGCGTCGATGAGCAGCAGCAAATTCAGAATTCCCGCTGCAGCAATCATGCGCGTGCCGTAGTCGCCGGAAGCGTGAGCTACATCGGGACCCGCAGCCTCCACTGTTTTCGTCAAGAGGTAAAAGACGCCGGAGCTGGCGTCCGCAACGAAACCCAGCACGTCAAACGGCTCATTGCCGTGGTACGGGAACACGTTGCCGCGCATCTTCATGCCCACAACGGCCAAAAGCGCAACGGCGGCAAACCCAACCGCAGCCCTTCCCCAGCGCCGCAACACCAAATGCCCTGCCCCAGGAATTGCCCAGCCGATTGCCGCGACGATCAGCGCGAGCAAGCCACGCTTCACTCGATCGCCGAAGGTCGGACGTCGCGGCGAAGGAGTTTGCGGCTCGAGCGGCGGAGGCAGATCCGACGGCTCGGAGAATTCCTCGGCCGGAACAGTCCCGGGCACATCCTGTGGAACTGGAGGCGGAATTTCCAGCGGCGGTTCGCCACTCGTCGTACCGATAGAATGTTCTTCTTGCATCCAGCCTAGCTTAGCAGAGCGAGAATTTCGTTTTGCACGGCGCCGGTAACGCCAGCCTGTTTTTCGCCGACGTAAACGTTCACTTCCGTGCGCACGCCGAACTCGGGTGAATAGATACCCGGCTCGATGGAAAAGCAGGTGCGCGGAATAATTCTGCGCACGTCGTGACTCTCGAAATTGTCCATGTTCGCGCCCGCGCCGTGGACTTCCTGGCCAATGCTGTGGCCGGTGCGGTGAACGAATTGCTTGGCGTAACCCGATTTCGTGATGACGTCGCGCGCCACTCGATCGACTTGCCAACCTTCGATCGGTTTCCCAGCCGCGACCCCATCACTTACGAACGACACCGCCGCGTCGCGAGCGCGCTTTGTGACGTCGAAGACCTTCGCGTATTTTTCGGGAACTTTCTTGCCGAGGTATCCCATCCACGTGATGTCGTAATAGACGCTGCCCGGCTGACTGAGCTTGCCCCACACATCCAGCAGCATCAGATCGCCTTCGCGCACCGGAGCCGCTGAATTCTTCGTCGGTTCGTAGTGCGGGTCGCCGCTATGCGGACCGACGGAAACATTCGGCGCGCTGTCCGAAACCAGATCCTTTGCGCGAAACTGCTCCAGCATCCAGGACTGGAGGTCGAATTCCGTGAAAGCGGTTTTGTCGCGTACCAGTTTTGCCGCGCGCTCGAACGCCGCTTGCGTGATCTTGTCAATCCGCCTCCCGGCTTCCAGATGCGATTCGTATTGCTGCGAAGTCCACGTGGCTTCAAATCGCTGGACCAAATCGACCGAGCTGACGACTTTTTTCTTTAAGCCTCGGATCAGCTCAACCGTGCCCGCATCTACGAGCGAAACGTACGGAATCGCGTTCTTTGGCGAGTACTGCATGGCGATGGTCTTGGCGCGGCCGAGCAGTTTCGGCAGATTCTTTTGCAGCTCATCTTGCGCGGAGTAGAGCAGTTTTTCGCCCGGCAGAGTATCGAGCCCGAACGATTCGATCCGATGAACGAGCTTTCGCGGCTCGCCCTTCGCAGGCACCCAATAAAACCAGCGGCGCTTCGCCATCACATCCGTCAGCCCGAGCACGCGGTAAGCGATCGGATCGCGATGCAGAATGTCGTAGAACAGCCAGCCGTCGATTTTTTCTTCGCGCAGAGTTTTCTGAATCGCGTTGAGGTCAGGCATCGTCGTCTCGTCGAATAGGATGCAATGAAGCGGCGGCGGGTCAGCCGGCAAGCGCGCGGATCTGCGCGGCGGTGACTCCGCGAATCTCCAATTGCTTTGTGCGGCTGTGCTCGCCGCGGACGATTCTAACAGCCGATTGCGGCGCCTTCAAACGCGCGGCGAGGAAGCGGCAAAGCGCTTCATTTGCGCGGCCTTCTGTAGCCGGAGCGGTCACACGGATTTTCAGTGCGCCTTGAACCTCGCCGACGATCTCGCTCGCAGACGCGCGCGGCTGAACGCGCACAGTGAAGTGAACGGCGCCATCACGCTCATGAATTTCGAGAGCCATATGAAGCGCCGTCAGCCGTGCGGCCGTTCGCCAAAGAGCGCCCTTCCCAACCGAATCTCTGTCGCGCCCTCTTCGATCGCCGTCTCGAAATCGTTGGACATGCCCATCGAGAGCACGGGAAACTTAAGCTCGAACCGGCGCTCCAGTGCATCGCGCAATTCGCGCAAGAGCCGGAAGTAGGGTCGCGCGGAATCGGGGGCGGGAAATTGCGGAGGAACCGTCATCAAGCCCAATAGCTCGAGATTCTGCATGGAAAGTATTTCGCTGGCGACGGGCTGAACTTCTTCAGGCGCGAGCCCCGATTTCGTAGTGACCGGATCGGTTCGCACTTCCAGGAGAATGGGCAATTTCCCAGTTCCATCCCGCTGCGCGCTGAGCTTTTGGGCCAGGTCCAGCGAATCGACTGAATCGATTCGGCTGAAAACCTGCGCTGCGCGCTTTGCCTTGTTGCTCTGAAGGTGGCCGACGAGATGCCACGTCGCCGCCAGCCCCGAGACGGCATAGCGCTTGGATTCCCACTCCTGCACGCGATTCTCGCCGAAGTGGCGAATGCCAGCTTCGTAGGCGATCGTGATTGCGTCCGAGGGATAAGTTTTCGTTACGGCCACCAGCGTAATTTCCTCCGGATGCCTGCCGGATTTTGCCGCGGCGCGCGCGATGCACTCCTGCACGCGGCGAAGATTTGCTCTGACAGTGTTTAGTGCGACCACGGACGAAATATTAGCATGCAGCAGAAACTCGCCGGTGGCGCATTGCGACGCGCCAAGACTCACGCTAGACTGGCCTGAGTCCATGAAAATTTCTGCGTACTGAGATGCCACGCGGCCAATTCATCGCCATCGAGGGCATTGATGGTTCAGGGAAGCGCACGCAGCTCGATTTGCTCGCGCGGGCGTTCGAAAAGCGTGGCGTTCCTTATCTCCGCGTCAGTTTCCCGAACTATGAGTCGTTCTTCGGCAAGCTGGTCGCTCGATTTTTGAATGGTGAATTTGGCGGGCTCGAGCAGGTTGATCCGCATTTTTCCGCGCTGCTCTACGCAGGAGATCGCTTCGAGTCGAAGAAGGCACTGAATGACGCGCTCGATGCCGGAAAGACTATTTTAGCGGACCGTTATGTGGGTTCGAACCTCGCGCACCAAACTGCTCGGGTGGTAGAGAGCAAGCGCGGCGAATTTTTGGCCTGGCTGCGTCGATTGGAATACGAGCTGTACGGCCTGCCGCAGGAAGATCTGGTGATTTATCTTCGCTTGCCGGCAAAGGTAGCGCATCGCTTGATCGCGCTCAAGCGCGCGAGGAAATACACGGAGCTCCAGCGCGACATCCTCGAAGCGGATATCCGCCACCTTGAAGAGGCGGCAGGCATCTACGATCAACTTGCGAAAGCGCCAAACTGGACGACGGTGAACTGCTTTGACGCCTCCGATTCGGTAGGCGACCCGCGTCTCCTGCCCCCGGAGAATATCCATCGCGAGGTGCTCGCGGCGATCGATTCACGATTGGCGCGCCCGACAGATGCAGGACCGCGCGCACAAAGCCGAGGTCGGAGCTAATGCCCTTCAGCGAATTCATAGGCAACCCGCGCATCATCCAGGCGCTCCAGGGAATGCTCCGCAGCGAGCGTGTGCCGAGCTCGATGCTGTTTGCCGGGCCGAAGGGCGTCGGAAAGTACACTCTGGCGCGGATGTTCGCACAGGCAGCCAATTGCGAACGTATGCGCGACGATTTTTGCGGCGAGTGCACTACCTGCCGGAAAATCGCGCAGCTAGGCAATACAGCTCCCCTAATTGAGCAGGGCCTCGCGTTGCGTGGTGAGCGGCCCGATTCCGCTGCAGTCGAGCGAACCCCTCTCATTCTGCAGACGCATCCCGACGTTTGGGTAATCGCGCCCGATCCAATCCGGGCAAAGGACCCTGTCGCGCGACCCGTCATTCACGTAGGGCAGCTTCGTGCTCTACAGCGAGCGGCCAATTTTCGCCCGCAAGGGCGGCGCCGCATATTCATTCTCGATGGCGCCGAAACGATGCGCTGGGACCTTTCGAACATCTTCTTGAAGATTCTCGAGGAACCTCCCGACTGCGCCACTCTGGTGCTGATCGCGCCGAGCGCGTACACGCTTCTGCCGACAATTGTGTCGCGCTGCTTCCAATTCCATTTCGCCCCGCTCTCGACGGACCAAATCGCCTCTGCTTTGAAGTTGGAAGCTGATCTTCCAGCGGCTACACGGATCTCGGCTGCGGAGCTGGCAGACGGCAGCCTCGGCGCAGCGCTTTCGATGGACGTGAAGCGAGAGTTGGAACTTCGGCGCGCGGCTCTCCGTCTGCTCGAATCAGCTGCCAGCGGGAAGTTTTCGGAATATTTTTCGCAGACCAATGATTTAATAAAGAAGCAGGCCTTCCCGTTTGAAGATTTTATTGAGGCAATCTATGGGGTCCTAGCAGACCTGGTCGAACTCAAATCCGCTCCGGACGCCGCGAAGCTGCGGAACACGGCTCTGCAAACACAGATCGCGGCGCTTTCCAGGAGAGTGTCCGGCGAATGGATTGCCGACGCTGTTTTCGGGCTCGACAAGATCTCTGCGAGTGTTCGCAGAAACATCAACCGCCAGCTCAGCCTCGACGCTCTGGGAGTGGGCCTGTCGTCGCGTGAGACACACGCGGCGAGAAACTTGTAACGCGATAGATTGCAGGCGCATCTCAACCCGATGAAGCTGGTCTCGTGGGACATTCATAAAACAGGGGAATTATGATGGTTAATCGAAGGTTATTTCGTCCAGCTATTGCCGAAATCAAGGAGCAGAACCCGCCTCGCCAGCACCACTCGGCTCCGCAGCAGGGTCAGCACAAGAAACCGACGCCGCCTGAACAGACACACGCGGAAAATTTTTACTGGGTGAAGCAAATGCAGGCCCGCACTCCGGTGTCAATCGTTATGAAGGACGGCGAGACGCTTCACGGCGTGGTGGAATGGTACGATCGCGATTGCATCAAGTTGACTCGATTCGGGAGTCCAAACTTGATGGTTTATAAACACGAAATCAAGTACGTCTACAAAGAAGGCGAAGAGAATTCGCACGGCGGAAGCAACGGAAACACGCCGTAAACGGCGCTGCAAGGCGCTCCGTCTAAGAATTCTAATTCGGGCGTCGGTGATTTGCAGGACCCGGTCCGTAATTTTGCGCGGGAATGTGCGTTTCGAAACTCGCGCGACACCTGCTCTGTTCCACGTTTCGCCCTGATCCTACAATCGATGTGTGATTGACGCGCCCCCCACGTCTCTCCGTCCCAGAATCTCGACTCTAGTCTCAATTCTCATCGCGATCGTCGCAGCGATATTGCGCTTCTATCGTCTCGGTACGAAGAGCATCTGGCTCGACGAAGGCATGAGCATCGCAATTGCGCGGCTGCCGTGGAATCAGTTCTTCAAATTGATTTGGGCCCGCGAAGCCAACATGACGGCGTACTACGTCGTCCTACACTTCTGGCTCAAGCTCGGTTCGAGCGAGTATTTCATACGGAGTTTGTCCGCAATTCTCGGCGTCGCGACGGTAACGGTCGTCGAGATGCTCGGTCGAGAGCTCTTCGACAGGACGACGGGATGGATCGCAGCAGCGCTTCTTGCGCTGAATGCATGGCACATCGCGGCTTCACAGGAGGCACGCGGGTATTCGCTCGCAATGCTGGCTCTCGCGCTCAGCGCGTATTTTCTCGCGCGGCTACTGCGAACGCGAGATGCAGAAGACCGGACGGTGCGCAGGAACTCTGTGCTCTTCGCGCTCGCATCCGTGCTGGCGATCTACTGTCATTTGTACGCCGCACTCGTGGTTGCGTCGGAATGGATTGCCGCAGCCTTCGCGTGGCCGTCCGACGCCGACCGCCGGCGTCAATTCTTTCGCGCTTTCAGGTTGTCTGTTTACTTTGTTTCACCGCTGATTTTATTTCTCGCGATGCGCGGCACCAGTCAAATCGGGTGGATCGCGCAGATCTCGCGCGGGCTTTTCCGCCAGTTTATCTACGATCTGACCGGAGGCGGAGGCATAGCATTGCAGGCGCTGTACGCGCTTGGATTCGTCCTCAGCGCAGTAGTTGCGATTCGTGCAGCGCGGGCGGCGAAGACTACGCGCGCTCTTTGGCCATATCTTCTTGTCTGGGCGTGGGCCGTTATCCCACCCGTAATCGTCCTGCTGCTCTCCAAATTCTGGAAACCCGTGTTCTTTCCTCGCTACCTGATTGTCATTCTTCCAGCTTTCGTTTTGATTGCGGCTTCGGGTGTTGCGAGGCTCAGGCCAAATTGGGCGATGGCTCTGCTAACCTTTGCTCTACTCGCATTTTCCGTCGACGCGATTCGTAAAAATCGTGACGCGTATTTCGAGTTCGGCCGCGACGATTGGCGCTCCGCCACGAAATTCGTAGTTTCTTACTCGGGACTGGACGACGCCGCGATCTTCCTTACGGCCCCGGGGAGGGCTCCATTCGAATACTATCGGCGGCAAGTTCGAGCCGAACGTCCGCAAGTGATCTCGCCTGCGCACGGCGCGAATCCCCGCGAGATCGATTTCAGGGACCTCCAGCCCGAGCCGCTCGCCGAAACTTTCCAGACTCTTCCTGAAAGTTCCCCGCGTATCTGGCTCATTCTGAGTCCCTATTCGCCGGACAATCCTTTGGATCGCGGCACGATGTTTATGCGGCATTGGTGCGAGACGCGGTACCGCCTCGCTCAAGAGAATCGGTTTTCAGGAATCGACGTGCTGCTTTACACGAAGCCTTAGACGGGACGGCGAGCGGCTACCTGCGGGCTGAGTTTGACTCAGGAGCCTTCGGCGGTGCGATCGCAAAGGTGAGCAGCGCCTTCGCTGCCAGGCGTTTTGCAGAATCACGAACTTCGCACTCGGCCACCACGAAATTTCGCCCGAGCCGCAATATGCGCCCTTCGGCAACGATTTCGCCTCGATCGAGCGGCTCCAGATAATTGATTTTCATTTCGATCGTCGCCAACTGCGTCCCACGCGGCAGCAGCGGATAGCCAGCCAGCGCCGCGGCCGTATCAGCCATGGCGGCCACAATTCCGCCGTGGACCACTCCGTGAATCTGAATGTGCTTCGGGCGGACGCGCATTCGCAGCGTCGCGCGGCCACCTTCGAGTTCGATCAATTCAAAGCCGAAAAGACGACCCGCGACAGTTTTGCGAATCGCCGCCGCGATCTCTTCAAATTTGAACGGTGCGCCTTCAGCTTTCTTCCCATAGCCGCGCGCCGCCTTGCGAATCGGCCGGCTCATGCGGCGGAATGGCCTCCATCGATCGAGATCGCCGAACCTGTAACCCATGCAGACTCGTCGGAAGCGAGATAAACGGCGAGCGCCGCGATTTC
>DASTCZ010000334.1:0-9887 GCA_035710585.1 Candidatus Acidiferrales bacterium
GGCGGAGCGTCCGCCGCGCGATCAAAAAATCCGCCGCTCTCCGCGTCCCAATGTTGCTCCAGAGTCTTCTGCATCGCCGCTTCGGCTGCCGCAAAATATCGGTTCTCAAGAGTCGCTTCGTACGCGTCGAGCAGCGCCAGCTCGCCAAACACCTGATCGTCGAGCGTGCCCGCCAGCCACGGCCCACCGATCCGGTGCCCGAAGCGCAAATCCTCGCCGCGAGCTTCCTGCATCAGCCGGTCAAGCGTCTTTAGCGCGAACGCGCGGCACTCCGCGCCAATCTCCCCTCGCAGAACGTTCGCAGCCTCGAAATACGCGGAGCAAAACATCGCATTCCACGCAACATAAAGCGTCGTATCGACGAACGGAGTCGGCCGCTTCTCTCGCGCGGCGAGCAGCTTCCGCCCCGCACTCGCGAGCAGCATTCGCACATCCGCTTCGCTGCGCACTATCTGCTCCGCAATCTCGCCGGGCGTCCTCGCAATCCACAGAACATTCTTCGCCGGATTGTGGTGCATCTCGCCGTGCGCCTCGACGTCAAATCGCAAATCTGCCGCCCGCGCCTCATCCGGCGTCAACGCCGCGCGCAACTCATCGAGCGTCCAAGTGAAATAGTCCCCGTCGTCGTCGAGCGAAACGTCCGCGTCCTGGCTGGCGTAAAATCCGCCGAGCTTTTGATCGGAGAGCACCGAATTCACCCACCCGATAATTCCCTCCGCCGTCGCGCGCAAAAACGGATCCTGGGTCATTTGCCAGCCGTGCAGATAATTTCGCAGCAGCTCCGAATTGTCGTACGACATCTTCTCGAAATGCGGCACCAGCCAGCGTTCATCAACCGAATACCGGTGAAATCCGCCTGCCAACTGGTCGTACACGCCGCCTTGCGCCATTTTTGTGAGCGTATTCTTGGCGATCTCCAGCAGTCTCGGCTCGCGCGTCGCTTGATATTCCTCCATCAATAAATCCATCGCTTGTGGATGCGGAAACTTGGGAGCGCGCCCGAATCCGCCGTTTCGCGGATCGTAGGTGGCCGCAGTGCTCTGAACCATCTGCGCCACCGCGCCTCGATCGAGCGGCTCTCGAGCGCCCTGAAACAATTCCGCCTGCGCCACGGATTGCGCGATCGAGTTCGCGGCATTTTCCACTTCGTCGCGCCGCTTCTCATATGCTTCTGCCACCGCGTGCAGGATTCGCTTGAATCCTGGGCGCCCCATCGCGTCGTCCGGTGGAAAATACGTGCCCCCGAAAAATGGCCGCCCGTCCGGCAGCAGGAATCCCGTCAGCGGCCAGCCGCCTTGCCCGGACACCGCGCTGATCGCGGACTGATACCGCGCATCCACATCCGGACGCTCGTCGCGGTCCACTTTCACGGCGATGAACAGCTTGTTGATGATGTCCGCGATTTCCGGGTTCTCGTAGCTCTCGCGATCGATCACGTGGCACCAGTGGCACCACACCGCGCCGATGTCCAGCAGAATCGGCCTGCCGGTCTCCTTCGCGCGTTCAAACGCCGCATCGCCCCACTCGTACCAGTCGATCGGCTGGTGTGCGGCCGAGCGAAGATAAGGGCTGTGCGATTCCGCTAGTCGATTCTTGTTATCGCTCAAGGAATTGGTGTGAAATTTCTTGGGTAGTCAAAACGAAGCGGTCAACCTCTTCGCTAATTGACAGTGCTGTCAGCGCCGCCCTGCTCGCGTGGATTGAGCGGCTTCCTTCCCGCGAATCCTTCATCCTGCCGGTGCCAGAATCGTATGCGGTCCTCGCCCAGCTTCCAGCACAAATACACTTCTTCGCCGTCGATCCGCGACGGAAAATCCAGCAATCCCGTATCGAGATCCTTCACTACGCAGCCGGTCGCCTCGATGCTCTCGATCGCGTCCTTCACGGATCGCGCGTACCGCTCACGTTCGGCGCGCATTCGCGCGGCGCGCTCGTAGTTCACCAGCAATCCGCCGGACATCATGATCTTGCTTGCGAGCTTTGCCAGCCCAAACTCAGCCTCGGCCAGCTTCCGGCGCCCGCCCATCGCCTCGATCAGCGCGGGCTCAACTTCTTTTCGCGTCCTCTCCGCTTCCGTAAGCGTGAATATCCGGCTTTCTTGTTGCTCTGGGTTTTCGTCTGCCAAGTCGCTTCGCTCCGCCCCCCTATTTTCGCTCGACTGCCCGGGTTTTTCCAATTTTCCGCTTGGTCCGCGCGCGCCGGCGCCACTCCGAGCCTGAACCCTGCGGGATCGGCACGCTAGAGTTTATAACTATGGACTTACCAATGCCATTAATGATATAGGTACCTTTCCATGAATATTGGCGAACGGATTCGCGTCCTGCGTGAAGCCCGGGATCTCACCCAGGGTGACATCGAAAAGCGCACCTTCCTCAAGCGCTCCTACCTCTCGCGCGTCGAAAATGGCCACACGATCCCCTCTGTCGAGACACTCGAAAAAATCGCCCGGTCGCTGAACATCGCGATGTATCAGTTTTTTTACGAGGGCCATTCGCCCGTGGATGAAGGCAGCGCCGCCAAACGCGCTGCGTCGCTTTACGGAAGCAGCGGGAAAGAGCTTTTCGTCCTGGATAAATTCCGCCAGTTGCTGGCGGAAATGCAGCCCCGCGATCGTAGGCTGCTATTGGTGATGGCTCAGCGGATGGTCAGTGATCGAGGGACGAGAAAAAGGAAGCCGTTGGCGAAACGGAAGATTCCTGGAGTCGAAGAAAGAACATCACAGCCTGTAACGGAAAATATTGCCGAAGCCCCGCCGGCGCCGGATCACCCGGACTTCGCTAAGCCGTAGCTGCTTCACCGCGAATGATGTCGTAGCGCTCGATAACCGCGGCAACCCCCACGCGCTTGTCTTCCTCGTCGGATTGCTGATCCACGCGTATCACCCGCCCCTGCGCGCGAACTTGCACTTCCGTGCCTCGCGTGATCTCCGTCGGAAGCGTCAAAGTGATATCGAGTTCCGCGCCCGCTTCGAGGTTCTGTTCCAGTGTGAAGTAAACGCCGCGCGTCGAAATGTCGCGCGTCCTGCCATTCTTCGAGCCTACTGCTTTATCGACCGGGATCCGAATAATAATGGGCAGTGAAAGATCGTACCGGCGAGCCGAGCGCCTTTCTGTCATACTCCCCCCGACAAACTCCAAGTTTGATTGGCTGTACCGGGACAACGCTGGTTCAAGCAATCGCACTTCCAACGTTACCCGGGCTAATTCCTCGCCAACCTTCCCGTCCAAGTACTACGAAGCCTAGTAAGGAGCAAAATGCCGGTTCCCAGACTGTGTAAACACTCGAATCTCAAGCAATTACGTCGGATTTGATCTTCGCCTGCGCCGTCCCTGGACCCCTGCGGTAAGCGCCAGCGTGTCTATATCTTAGTCCTGCCTGCAAACTTTTGTAGCCAGTGTTTTTCCTCTCCTGTGCCGTGAATGTGCAATAGTTTTGCACTAATCGATCAAACATCCTTGGTTACTGGAGCGGTAACTTCCGCGTGATTTGCCCTCGAGCCGCGCCCTGGGTCCAGATTGAACTGTCGCATCTTGTACAGCAGCGCCTTGTAACTGATGCCCAGCATCTTCGCCGCATCTTTCCGGCACCAGTGCGTCTTATCGAGAGCCGCCGCAATTGCCTCCATTTCGGCCTCGTCTTTCAATCCGCGGACCAACGCCTTCAGCCCCTTCTCGCGGGATACCGGCACTTCCTCGCGCGGCGCCTGGCGCTGGCGTACCGCGGACATCTCCACCAATTCTCTGAGGCTGCCTTCGTCGTCTTCCAATATCACGTAGCGCTTGACGAAGTTTTCGAGCTCCCGCAAATTGCCGGGCCATTCGTATCGCTTGGCCGCATCCATCAGGTGCTCGGATGGCTTCGGCTCGTCCTTTCCGAATTTCGCGCTGTATTGACGCAAAAAGTGGCGGAATAGCATCGGTATCTCTTCGCTTCGTTCGCGCAGCGGCGGCACCTGGATGGAAAGCACGTTCAACCGGTAATACAAATCTTCGCGCAACCGGCCGGACTTCATCGCCTCCTGAATCTCCACGTTCGTCGCCGCCAGCACGCGCACATCGACGTCGATCATCGCTCGACCGCCGAGCTTCGAAAATTGATGGTCCTGCAACACGTGCAGCAGCTTCGCCTGCAGGTGCGGGCTCATTTCCGCCAGTTCGTCGAGAAAGATCGTGCCTTTATTCGCCAGCTCGAATTTGCCGGGCTTCGAACGCACCGCTCCGGTAAACGCGCCCTGTTCGAATCCAAAAAGTTCGGATTCCAGCAATTCGCCCGGCAGCGCCGCGCAATTCACCTTCACAAACGGCTGATTCCGCCGCGTCGATCGCAGGTGGATCATCCGCGCCACCACTTCTTTGCCCACCCCGCTTTCGCCGCAAATAAAAACCGGCACATCCACCGGCGCGATTTGCAGGATTTGCTGCCGGATGCGCACCATCTGCGGGCTCGCGACGATGAAGCTCATTTCCTCGGTAATCTGGTCGCAATATTCGCGCAGCGCCTTGTTTTCTTCGCGCAGCTTTTTCTTCTGCTGGCACTTCAGGATCGCCGCTTCCAGTTCCGTCTTCTCGAAGGGCTTCGTGAGGTAATCCTGCGCGCCCAATCGGATCGCTTCCACGACCGTGCCGGTTTCGTTCGAGCACGAAAGCATGATCACGTTGAGGTTGCGATCGATCTGGATCAGCTTCTCCAGCGTTTCGACCCCGTTCAGTTCCGGCATCAGCACGTCCAGAATCACGTAGTCCGGCCGTTCACCCGAGCTGATCCGCTCCAGCGCCTGCGTTCCGGACTCGACCACATCGACAGCGTAACCATCCACTTCGAGTAGGGTCTGCAAATACTTCCGGATGCTCGGTTCGTCATCCACAACCATGATGCGTTCTTTAACGGGCATGAAAATGAATCCTCGATTCCTCTCTATTGCATTCGATCAGTTGGAAGCAAAATGGTGAATCGCGCGCCGCGTCCCGGTTCGCTATCCACCCAAATCTTTCCGCGATGCGCCTGCACAAGCCGCTTGGCGATTGCCAGGCCCAGCCCCATGCCGGAAGATGTGCGATCGACCCGCACAAAATCTTCGAATATTTCCTGGTGAAATTCCGGCGCCACGCCGCGGCCTGTGTCCGTCACGTAAATCTTCAAACTATTTGCCACCTGCGTCGTACGCCGCCGCCGCTCCTGCGGCGCGGGCTCTCCGGAAGCCCGCCGCTCCCAGAAATGAGTCTCCGCGTGCAGCGTCACGCTTCCACCCGCCGGCGTGTGCTTCAGCGCGTTGTCCAGCAGATTTCCCACCGCCTGCTGCACTTTCTGGTAATCGAAGCGGAAAGGATGCAGATCCTCTGCGATTTGCATTTCCAGTCGTACTTGCTTGCGCTGAAACGAATCGTGCCACCGCGTCGCCAATTCGCTCAGGCAATCGCGCATGTCGTTGTCGTGTAGCAGCAGGACGAGCTTCCCGCTTTCCAGCGCCGAATAGTTCAGGAACATCGAAACCAGGCGCACCAGCCGCTCGGAACTTTCCTTTGATTCCTGCAGAATCTCGCGCTGCTTTTCGCTCAACTTCCCCAGCGAACCCGAGAGTAGCAAGTCGTAATAGCCTTTGATCACCGCAAGCGGCGTTTTTAGTTCGTGCGCGGCCGATGCCAGAAACACCGTTTTTTGCCGGTTCACTTCCTGTAGCCGCAAATAGGCCGCCAGCAGGTTCCGGTAGGTGATCTCCCGCTCTTGCAGAAGCCCTTGGACCGTGTGCTGCTCGTCCGACTCCCCAAGCTCTAAGTCGGGCGCATCGACTTGCACGATCAGCCAGTCCGGCTCGGGCAGCCATTGCACGCGCGCCCTTAGGTCCTGATGTCCAGCGCGGATCTGCAGGTCGATCTCGTGTTCGCCGCTTTCAAACTGCCCGGCAATCACTTTCCCGTCAACGTGTAGTAAATGGGAAAAAAGATTCAGATGGCCGCCGTTTGCCTGGTTTTCAAGATCAAGTATTTGCCTCGCCCGGGCGTTGGCCATCACGATCCGGCCGCTACGTTCGGCAACCAGAATGCATCGATCGATTGTGTCGAAAAGCGACTGTACGAGCGGGGCAGGTAGTGCGGCTCCGCTGCGGGGTTCAGCGATAAGGCTTTCAGCCAATGGCTCTCCGAGCAAGAGAAGCGATTTTTTGAGGCTTTCAGTTACTTAGGTCCACTCCCGAATGTTTCGTCGGGGGACTCGCGGAGAGTGAACGAAGTGAACGAGCGGAAAAATAGTGGCAAACGTCCGAAGAAGTGTCAATGGTAAAGGAGTTCCGTTTGCACATTAAGAGAAAAGAACTAGCAAAGCGGACATGTCCCTGACACCTTCGTGACCGGTGGAAAACTCCTTCCACACGTAACCAAAAGTAAATGCAATATTTATGTCTGCTTCACTTTATCGCAACTGTGGCAAATAAGCTGCTTCCATAGGGTACTGGTTACTCAGTACTAGATTCGGTGGAACTTGGTTTCTCCTGCAAAGGAAATTACACGCTTGCCCCTCGCCGAGCGTAGAAGATCAGCCCGCCTTCGGCTGCAGATTCCTCTTTTTATCCGTTCGACCGACCCAAACGGCACTATTTTCTTGGATTTGGCTAAAACCTTGGACATTTCCGCCACCGGCGCCCTTGTGGCCTCCTCTCGTCAGCTCGTTCCGGATGCCCCTGTCCAGCTCACGATCCCAGCTCCGTCTCCCTCCTCTTTCAGCTACGCCAATCTTCCTCCCGAGACGCCCCCGATTCAGGGCCGCGTCAAGCGGCAAGAGAGCGTCGGCGAACTGTATCTTGTCGGCGTGGAATTCTCTAAGCCACTGGAATAGCTGCATTTAGGCATCGCAGCCGAACATCCCCATCCGCAGCTCATTTACTGTGTGGAAGTTCTCTGCACACAAACGCCCTTCCCGGAAGATTCCCGGAATATGCAACTCTTCTCCTCAATTCAGCAGCCGGGCTGTCCGATTGAGCCTGTTTCGGGCTATCTCTGCTGGCCCAAAGTGGAAGTGGAAATGCTACCCTGTGTCAGACCAATCCGTGCGCACCCACCTGTCCCGCTGGGGAGGCCGATTGGAAGCATCAAAAGGCGCTATGCCCAGCCCCCTGCGGTCGACGGGTACAAAACTGCCCGTCGAAGACAGTTTCTACGAACTTCTTATCGACACCCTGGAAGGGTTGGACCAGGGCGCGCGCGCGCTTTTCCTCCAGCGCCTGCTGAAATCGCTCACGCAACTCGATCTATCCGAATCGCTCAGCCTCGAATATTGGGACCGCACAATCGAGCGGCGGCGCGAGCTTTCGGACATTCTGGGCCGTCCCGTCTCGCTGAAGACCGCGCTCGTTGATTTTCTCGCCGGCACAAATGCTCTGCGAATCCCCATCCTGATGGAATACGACGAGCTGAAAAAGCTCCAGATCAATGCTGCGACCGATCCGCTCACAGGTCTCTACAACCGGCGATTCTTCGACGAGTATTTCGAGAAGGAACTGAATCGCGCCAAGCGCTACGAGAATCACGTTGCGCTAATTATTCTCGACCTGCACCAATTCAAGGAAGTGAACGATCGCTACGGCCATCCGCGCGGCGATCAAGTGCTGCAACTCGCAGCAACCACGCTGCGAAGCTCGATGCGAACTTCGGACTACGCGTTTCGCATTGGCGGCGATGAATTCGCGCTACTGCTTCCACAAAGCGACCGTGAGCAAGCGGCGACTCTCGGCCGCCGCGTCCGCGCCAATTTCGAAGCGGCCGTCGCGCCGCTCAACGTCGGCCCGGAAATCAGCTTCGATTACGGTCTCGCCGTTCATCCCGAAGACGGCGATCAAACAGACGTTTTGCAGCACATCGCGGATCAGAAGCTCTATCGCATGAAAGGAGTCGGCCGCGAAGGATCGCGTCGCGCTGCGCCGCAACGCGCCGCGAAGGAACCAGCACCTTCACCAGAAACTACTCAACCTGCAACGCAAGCTGCTCCTTCAGCGCCAGCGCCGGAAACTCCAACTGCGCGGCAACAGGAGCCGACAATCGCGGGCCCAGAAACGAGTTCAGCAATTCCTTCAACTCCGATAACTGAGACTCGCGCCGCAGCGCCTCAAACTCCATCCGCTGCGCCGACACCATCCGCCGAGCCGAAGGCGACGGAACCGGAGCGAACTATCGCCGCTGCAGTTGGACGAGCAGCAGCGCCGCCGCAGCCGAGCCGACCCGAAAATCGCAAGGCGGAACGCGTTTCGCTGCTGCAGACGCAGGCATTCGCGCAATTCACGGCGAATGGCGAACGCAAGCTGCGAGTGCTTGACATCAGTAGCGGCGGAGTCGCGCTCGAAAGCGATGCGGCGTTTTCACCGCAGGAAATCTTTCAGGCCGTGCTTCACGTGCCGATTCTTCCGGCGGTGCGAGTGAAACTAAAGCCGGTTTATCTGCAGAAAACCGCCGAAAATCGGGTGCGCATCGGCTGCGCGTTCGTCGCATAGTTCGAGTGCGCCATCGTCGCGTGATTCGCCTCGGCGTCTATCGCGTAGATTCGGCGCGTCGCCCAATTACGCGCGTTGCTAAGTTTAGCTTCGCGCTTCGATTCGAGTTCAATCCTCCAGCGACAATCTTTGCCGCATCGCGCGCGAAATAAAGAGCAGCGATTGCTGCAGCCGCGCAATACTCAGTTCCCATCGCATGCGTGCCTGATCGGGAGTCGCGCCGGTTGCGTGAAGCGTGATTCGCAGCGCTGCACCATTTGCCGCGGGTTCTGCGAATTTGCACGGCCGAATTTCGAGCTTCGCGCGCACGCTTCCCGCGTCTTCATCTTTCATCCATAGATCCATGATGCGGCTTGCGGCTTCTTCACCATTGTGTGTAGATGAATTGAGCTCCGCGTAGGCGAAGACGAGTTCGATGCGCGACGAATGTCCCGCGCTTTCGCCAGTTCCCTCACGTGCGCTGGCGCCGCTATTTTCGGTGAGCCAGACTTTTGAGCGGCTGCTGCAGAAAATAGAAGGCGGGCTATTGACCGCCGCGAGCATCGTCGCAAACACGGCGCTATCTTTCGCTGCTGGAACGCGCTTGATCTGAATCGGCTCCTGCCGCAGGTCGAAGAAGCATTCTTCTCCGCGCGACCAAGGAATTTCAGTGGCCGCGGAAGATTTCCCGAGCGAATTGACGACTTCGAAGCGCATCCAGCAAAACTATACCGTCGACCGGCGGCGGCGGGGAGATTCCGCGGAGAACAAGTTTCCAAATTGCGGCGTCTCGCATATCGTAAACGGATCGAACCAGGCGATTTCGCCGTGAATATCCGGAGCAAAACATGAGCAACGAGCAGGGAACAGCCGCGCGGACTCTCGAGAACCGCGTCGCATTTGTCACCGGCGGCGGCCGCGGCATCGGCCGCGCGATCGCGCAGGAACTTGCCCGGCAGGGAGCGCGCGTCGCGGTCTTTGCGCGGTCGGGGAACGAACTCGCAGAGACCGTTTCGCTGATCGAAGCCGCCGGCGGAAGAGCGGCGCAATTTGCCGTGGACGTCGCGGATTTCGCGAAAGTGCAGGACGCATTCGCGCGTGCCGCGAGAGCGCTGGGAGCTGCGGATATTCTGGTCAACAACGCAGGCGTCATCGGACCGCTCGGCCCCTTCGCTGAAAATGCTCTCGACGAATGGTGGCGAACCTTCGAAATCAACGTGCACGGCCCGGCGAACTGCGCGCATGCGGTGCTCCCCGCGATGATCGCTCGTCGCTCCGGGCGAATCATCAACGTGGCGAGCGGAGGCGGCACGCAGCCGATGGCGAATTTTTCCAGCTACGTGATCAGCAAGACGGCGATGATCCGTTTGTCCGAAGTTCTGGCGATCGAGCTGGCGCCGCATGGAATTCAGTCATTTTCGATTTCGCCGGG
>DASTCZ010000335.1:0-7437 GCA_035710585.1 Candidatus Acidiferrales bacterium
TCAGCGTAACTGAAGTCGGCGTTTGCCAGAATCGCTTCGCGGAAATCCGCCTTCGATAACACAGATCTCGCGAGGACTGCACCGCGCAGGTCCGTTCCGTAGAAGCTCACGCCCTGCAGTTTTGCGTCGGTAAGATTGGTGCCGCCAAGAAGCGCGTACGACAGATCAGCTTCCTCGAGATTTGCGCCGGAAAGGTTAGCGTCGCGAAGATCGGCCTTTTGCAGATTCGCGTGATTCAGCCGTGCGCGATCGAGCGTGGCCGATTTCAGGATGGCCTGCCGGAGATTTGCGAAGCGCAGGTCCGCTTCCGAAAGAAATGCGTTTCTCAGATCGGCCTGCAACAAATGCGCTCGTACTAGAAACACACCGTAGGCCTGCGCGTGGCGCATTCGTGCGCCATTGAGCTGCGATCCGCGCACCGCTGCGAAATCCTCGTGTCCCTCGTACCAGTTCGCGGGGCGCGCCGAGATCGTCTGCTCGTTCAAGTTCGGAAAGGGATTGAAGCCGAATGTCCGGAAGACATCCGCCGCCCACGTTTTCGGGTGAGCGGATCCATCGGTGGGCGGCTGAAATCCAGAAGGAGCGCCGAGAATTCCGCCGAACGTGAGCGCGAGCAGCATCGCCGCGAGAGCCACGCTACCGCCAATCCAATAGCCATGCTTCCTGGCCACAAATTTGTATTTCGTTCCGCCGCGGCCAACGGCATCGAACCGGAATGCGCGCGCCTTTGCATCGAGGAAATACACGGCGCTTATGCATGCCGCCATTACGATCAGCGCGTTCAAAAACGATCCGCGCAAATCCTGTGCCGTCAAATACCGCGACCAAAACAAAACCAGCGTGGCTGGCACGGCCCAATACAAAAAGAGCAGAGCGATTGCCTTTTCCAGGACTGAAAGCGGCGGCCGGTTTTGCCACAGCCGGCTCACATGTCTGCGTGCTACCCCGCAAACCGTTCGCGGAATGCACCGGTCGAGCCGCAGCCCGTCGGGAAACACAGCGGGAAGCTCCGCAATGCATTCCCAAAGCTTCTGCGAATAAAGATGAAAACCGATGAAGAGCACGAGAAGCGCGATGGGACCCAGCGTGTAGAAACCAACGAGCGGGAGGGCCGCCCGAAACCCGCGAATCGGAATCGTCGGATCGTTTCTGATCAATTGGACGTCGGCCGTCACCGCGATCCGGCCGATCGCAAGTCCGCAGAGCGCAATGAGCCCCGCAAAAAACCAGATGACCGAAGCGCACAGGCGCCGCGCGACTTGAATTCCGCGGAATTCTGCGATGGGCCGGGGAAGCTCTGCGCCGTGCAGATTCGTTCCCGCAAACTGGCCTTCGGCGAGCCCCATCGCGTCCGCGAGCCGCGCACTTTGCAGGTCCGCATCGCGAAATTGCGTGCCGAGAAGGTTGGCTCCCTGCAGGTTTGCGCCGACGAGGCTGGCTTCGCGCAAGTCAGCGAGCATCAGGTCCGCATTTTTGAAGCTCGCGGTATCGAGCAAGGCGCGCCGCAGGTTCGCTCCCGCCAAATAGCAGCGGTCGAGCCGCGCGCCCCTGAGATCGGCGCGCTCGCCCTCGAGTCCGTTCGATTCCAGCCAGAGGCTGTGCTGTTCGAGGACCTGGGCGAGCTCGCGCCTCGCCACCCGTGTCTCGAGCTCGTTCGACACGGGCGTGCTTTTTTCCGCGATAAGAGTCATTCGTGGGTGGTGTTACTCAGCCTTGGCTCCAACGAGCCCCAGGCTGGATTCGAGTTCCGCGTCCGAGGAAGAAGTTGAGCCGGATGAATTGCTGCCGCGCTTGATTTCGATGGTGCCTTTGAAATACGCGCCGTCTTCGATCATGATCCGCGAAGTGTGCAGGTCGCCCATCACGGACGCATCCTTATTGATTTCCACGCGGTCGCGCGCATTTAGGTTGCCGTTCACTTTTCCATGGATCACGATTTCCCGCGCGGAGATTTCCGAGCTGAGCTGCGCGCTGCGTCCGACGATCAGGCGGTGGTTCTGCAGCGAGACCGGCCCTTCCACTTTGCCGTCGATCTGAAGATCTTCGTCGCCGCTGATGCGGCCCTTCACTTCGATACTCGCTCCGAGACACGAAAGATTGCGTGCGGTTGGCGCGCTGGGACGCGCGGGCGGCATGGCGCTGGTGACCGGCGTCGCTGCTGGCGGCGCCGGCGAAGGTGTTTTCTGCATTCCGGGAACTTCGGTCTGCGGCTGCTTATTCCACATGGTGCCTCTTTTCTTTGGTCAGATTGCGGATCCCGCTCCAGGAGGAGCCCCGTAAATTTCACTCTAGGCACCGCGCGCGTCAGCGGCAATGCGATTCCGAATGCAGCTTGTTCTTCGAAGAAACTGGCCGTCCGTACAGGCGAAATCTGTTCGGCTGCATCGCGGCAAGCCGCCGGACACGCGCTATACTCATCGCCTCTTCGACGAAGGAGCGTCCGTGAGCGCCACGCTTTCAAAGCCGCAAGTTGTTTCTGAATTCGATTCCACCTGGGTGCGCGCGCAGTTTCCTTCGCTCGCCATGAAGGTGAATGGCCACGACGCGGTATTTTTCGACGGCCCCGCCGGCACGCAAGTCCCACGGCAGGTAATGGACGCCGTCACCAATTACTTCATGACCGCGAATTCGAATAATTGCGGCGCATTCCTCACCGCGCAGCGCACTGATGAAGTCATTCTCGAAGCGCGCCGCGCGATGGCTGACCTGCTCAATGCCAGCCCCGAGGAGATCTCCTTCGGACCGAACATGACCACGCTCACGTTCGCTCTGAGCCGCGCCATGGGCCGCGAACTGAATCCGGGCGATGAAATCGTGATCACCCTGCTCGATCACGACGCCAATTTTTCTCCGTGGAAGGCGCTGGAAGAGCGAGGGGTGAAAATTCGCGTCGTGGATTTCGATGTGCGCGATTGCACGCTGAAAATGGACGAGCTTCGCGCCGCAATTAGTTCAAAAACGCGGATCGTCGCGGTGGGTTACGCTGCCAATGCCGTCGGCACGATAAACGACGTCCATGAGGTCGTCCGGCTCGCGCATTCCGTTGGCGCGCTTGCTTTCATCGATGCAGTCCACTACGCGCCTCACGGCCCGATCGATGTCCGGGCTCTCGATTGCGATTTCCTGGTTTGCTCCACATACAAATTTTTCGGACCGCACATTGGAGTGATGTACGCGCGGGCCGATGTCGGCAATCGCTTTCAACCATACAAAGTTCGCCCGCAATACGATTTCATTCCCGATCGCTGGGAAAATGGCACGCAGAATCACGAATGCCTCGCCGGCGTCACCGCTGCGGTAGATTATCTTGCCGAGCTCGGCCATCGCGTCGCGCCTGATTCACCCAATCGCCGCGCAGCTTTGCTCGCCGCGTACACCGCCGTCCAGAAACACGAGCGCGCGCTCGTCACGAAGCTGATTGATGGATTGCTCGCGATTCCCGGCCTGAAATTTTACGGAATAACCGATCACGCCCGCATTGATTCGCGCGTCCCGACTGTGGCGGTCCGCTTGGACGGTTACACGCCTCTCCAGCTCGCTACGTTTTTGAACGGCCGAGGCATTTTCACGTGGGACGGGAACTACTACGCGCTAAACCTCACCGAACGGCTCGGCGTTGAGAAAGACGGCGGCATGCTGCGCATCGGCATCGTGCACTACAACACCGCCGCGGAAGTAGATCGCCTGCTGGCCGCGCTGCGCGAAATGGCCGCGCATCCCGAGCTCGCAGCTCAAATCAAAACGCCAAAGATCCCCGGTCACGAATAGCGATTTTGCGTTTGATTTTTGGAGCGCCCATACTGTTTCAAACTTCCGGACCGCTGGGGCGTGGTCCAATTGGCAGGACGCTGCACTGTTAATGCAGACGGTGGAGGTTCGAATCCTCCCGCCCCAGCCAATCGCCCGTGTGGAAAACTAATCCTTCGCGGTGGGAAATCCCGCTTCGATCCTTCAGGTGGCCGGTTTCGCTCTGAACCTAAGGAAGTTTGTCGAAAAAGAGATAGACCGCAGCAATGCGGCCGTTCCGCGCGACGATAAAATCGGTTCCCGCGTAAGCCGGCGTTTCGCCGGGAGCGCCGGATACCCAGCGAACCCGTCCACCATCACCCAGCTCCTCGGGAGGAGCGAGCGGCTGATATTGGAAATCTGGATGTATCGCTTTTATCGCACCCGCGATGCGATCAATCTCGTCTCGCCCGCGAAAAGCGCCGCTGTTTGGATCGTAGAACACCGCATCTTCGTTGAAGATTTCATCGATTGCGGCGCGGCGCCGCACAGGGTCATTTTCGCCAAACACGTCGCTCAGATTTCGCAGCAGCAAGTTCGAAATGCTGTTCGCCATCGTGCTCTCCATCTCGGCCCGAGCTACTCTCTGGCGTAAAAAATCAATCCTTCGCCGTGGGAAATCCAGCTTCGTTCCAACCCCGCCAGCCGCCGTCCATCGAAATCACTTTCTTGTATCCCATCTTCTGCAAGTTGTCCGCGCTCAGCGCCGAGCGAAATCCGCCGCCGCAATAGAGCACCAGCTCGGTATCTTTGTCCGGGTATTTCGCTTCGACGTCGCGCTCGATCACGCCTTTGCCCATGTGCACCGCGCCGGCGATGTGTCCCTTCGCCCATTCGCTCTCTTCGCGCACGTCAACGAGCACGAATTTCTCGCCGCGATCCATGCGCTGCTTGATCTGCGAGACGTTCGTCTCCTTCACGCGAGATTTCGCGTCGTTCACCAAATTCACAAATCCTTCACTGTGTTTTACCAATTCAGAGCCTCCGCTCAAGAAAATCTTGGCCTGCAGAAGTTTGATGCCCTGATCTGCTCAATTGTTAAGCGGCTTCATGTCGCGCCAGTTCGCGCCGGACTTCGTATCCGCGACGAGCGGCACCCGCAGCGGATGCGCTTGCTCCATGCACTCCTTCACCATCGCGCGCAGCTTCGGAATTTCGCCCGGCGGCGCTTCGAAGAGCAGTTCGTCATGCACTTGGAGGGTCATCCGCGCTTCAAACTTCTCAGCGCGCAATCGCTTTGCGATTTCGATCATAGCCAGCTTGATCAAATCCGCCGCAGTGCCTTGCAGCGGAGAATTCAGCGCCGCGCGCTCCGCGAAATTCCGTATGTTCATCTGTGGCGCGTTGATTTCCGGGATTGGCCTTACGCGCCCGAAGAGCGTCTTCGCTGCGCCGGTCTTCCGCACTTCCACCAATCCCGCGTCCAGATACTCCTTCACGCCCTTGTAACGCGTGAAGTAGGCGTTGATGAATTGCGCCGCCTCGCGCGTCTCGATGCTCAATTGCTGCGCCAGCCCGAACGGCGAAAGCCCATACACGATGCCGAAGTTGATGATCTTCGCCACGCGACGGTGCTCCGGCGTCTGCAGCAGACGTCCGACTCCAAAAACTTCCTCCGCCGTTCGCGAATGAATGTCTTCGCCCCGCCGGAAAGCATCGAGCAGCACGGGGTCTTGCGAAAAATGCGCCAGCAACCTCAGCTCAATTTGCGAATAGTCCGCCGAAAGCAACATGCAGCCCGGCGCCGCCGCGAACGCCGCGCGAATCTCGCGCCCCAGCTCCGTTCTCACCGGAATGTTTTGCAGATTCGGATCGGACGAGCTGAGCCTTCCCGTCGCCGCCGTCGTCTGGCTGAATCGCGTGTGGATGCGCCCCGATTTTTCATCGATTAATTTCGGCAGCGAATCCACGTATGTCGATTTCAGCTTCGAAAGCTCGCGGAATTCCAGCACTTTCGCCGGCAGCGCGTGCGAGGCCGACATCGCTTCCAGAATGTCCGCCGCAGTCGATCGCACTTTGCCGCCGCGCCGCGCCGGCGGCTGCAAATTCAGCTTGTCGAAAATCACTTCCGCCAGCTGCGTGGGCGAATTGATGTTGAACTCACACTTCGCCAGCTCCCAAATCTGTTTCTCAAGCGACCGAATCTCCTTTTCCATCACCACGGACATCGCGCCGAGCGCCGCCGGGTCCACCCGCACGCCGTGGCATTCCATCTCTGCAAGCACCGGCGCCAGCGGCAGGTCGATCTCTTCGTACACCTGCCCGAGCTTCTGCGCGTCTACTTGCTCCCGCAGCATCGGCGCGAGCCGCTGCAGCATGTCCGCGCGCTCACCCGGCGCTCCCGAGAGCGTCGTATTCAAATAACGTAGCACCACATCCGCGTGTTTGTGGTTTGCCGTCGTCGGCCGCAGCAAATAGGAATACAGCATCGTGGCGTGGCGGACACCCGCGATTCCGCTCGTCAGGATGCTGAAGAGTTTTGGGTCATGAACGATTTTCGGCCGCGCCGCATCATCGAGCCACGGCCGCAGCGCCGCGAAATACTCTTTCTGCTGCGCTTCATCGAGCGGCAGAGTAACTGTCCGCGCGACTCCGGCTTCCGGCGAAAGCTCTATTGCCGCGACGCGATCGCCGAATCCCTCCTCATCGCGCTCGCTCGGTGCTGGCTCCAGCCACGCCGCGATTTCCCGATCACGGGGTATGCGCTCCAAAAATTCTCGCAGCGCGGGTGCTGATTCCAGCGCCGCATAGTCGCGCTTCTCCGTAACTTGCGCCGGTGCGGGCGCCAACTCCTTCAGCAACGACGTGAATCCCAGCTCTGTATACAGCGCCCGCAACTCCTCCACATCCGGCGTTCGCGCCGTCAGCAACTCCAAATCCAGCTTTACCGGCGCATCGGTTGAAATCTTCGCGAGTTGCTTTGACATCAGCACCTGCGCGCGTTGCGTCTGCAACGCTTCGCGGTAACGCTTGTTCGGCACTTCGTTCGCATGATCGAGCGCCGCTTCCACGCTGCCGTATTTCTGAATCAGCTCGCGCGCGCCTTTATCGCCAATCCCCTTCGCACCGGGAATGTTGTCGATCGAATCGCCCATCAACGCCATGATGTCGGTCACTTTTGCTGGCGGCACTCCGAGCAGCTCCTGCACCTTCGCTTCGTCCACGATCAAATCCTGCTTCGTCGGAATCAGGCAGCGCACGCATGGTGACACCAACTGCAACATGTCCTTGTCGCTCGTCACGATGTATGTATCGAGCTTTTTCTTCGTCGCCTGCTGCGCCAGCGTCCCGATGATGTCGTCCGCCTCAAATCCTGGCTCCTCCAAAATCGGCAGCCGCATCGCTTCGCACGCGCGCCGAACAAATGGCAGCTGGATCGAAAGGTCGTCGGGCATCGGCGGCCGCTGCGCCTTGTATTCCGCGAAGAGCTTGTCGCGAAACGTCGGCTCGCTGCGGTCAAACGCCACGGCGATATAGTCCGGCTCAAACTGCTTCATCAACCGCCGCAGCATGTTGATGAAAAGGTAGGGAACCTTCGTGGGGATTCCGGCGGAATTCCGTAGCCGCTCCATCGGCGCGAAATAGGCGCGAAAAATGAAGCCCATCGCGTCCACCAAAAACAATTTTTTCGAGGATTTTCCCGCCACCAAC
>DASTCZ010000336.1:0-5750 GCA_035710585.1 Candidatus Acidiferrales bacterium
TAGGCGCTGCCGGCAAAGGAATCCGCGTCCCAATCGCTGCCCAGGAAGATTTGGGTCGAGTTCAGATGTTCGAGGCCGCCGCCGGTATTCGGCATGATGTGGAACAGAAAATAGTATTGAGCGAATGGCGCTTTCCGCGCGGAGGTGCCGGCGACGGGAGCATCGATGGCGACGAGTTGCTGCACGGCCTTCTGCAAGTTCGCGGCGAAATCGGAAAAATCTTTTTTGCCAGCGATGTCGTGGACGACGACGTGATAGATGGTGCCGTCGAGATCGAAAGCTTTCTCGGCGAAATCGGAGATCTCGATGGGGCAATCTATAAAGGTGTCGTAATCAGGCGCGGAAAAACTGTACTGGCCTTCGGCGGTCATTCCTGTGGCGATTTTCCAGCCGTTTGGCGGATGGATCGTCAGCTTTGCGGGGCGCTGTTTGCCATTGATGAGATACATCCAGACCGCGGGGCCGGGGATGTGCACATGACTGGAGTTAAATTGCATGGAATCGACGCCCGGCGTATTGCCGTAGACGCGGTAGCTCACCGTGACGGCATTCGATGAGCCGAGATCGATGCGCCAGGTTTGCTTATCGGTTTTGTGCCAGGCGAGCGGTGCGCCCGCGGGCGATTTCGCGCTGAAACCCTGCACGAACTTCGCGTAGTCGTTGATGACGTACCACCCGGGCGCCCACGCGGGCATCGAGAAATCGACGGAGCCATTGAGGCCGCCGGCGCGAATCGCGACGTCGATGAGATGGGAATTTGGCGCGCCGAACGAAAGATCGTAACTGACTTCCTGGGCATGCGACGGCGCGGCGAGCAGCATCGTGCAGAAAATCATCGCAGTACACAACGAGATTCGATTCGATCGAATCATGTTTCGACCTCGACAAATGAAATGCCGCTCTGGCGTGCCGCGAAATCCCTGTCGGGCGGACGTTATCGGATGATGGCTAATGCAATTCCGTCTCGGGCGACGGATGTTTGCGCCGGCGCAAGAAAAGCCACGCAAGCGCGAGCGCCGCGGCAGCGCCGCAGGTGTCGATCAAGGAATCCCACGGAGTGGCCGTACGCCCCGGCACGAATGACTGATGATACTCGTCCAAAGCCGCCAACGCTACGCACACCAGGAGCGCGGCGCCCGCCCAGCTCCAGCGCCAGCCCGCGCGGCCATAGCGGAAGCCGCGCAGGACGAATAGGCCGAAGATGAAGTACTCGGTGACGTGGCCGGATTTGCGGATGAAGTGATGGATGCGAAGGAGCGTGCGCGTGCGGGCGTGAGGCAGGAGCCATCGCAGGAATGGAAAAATGTAGCGGCCCGTCATTTCGCTCGAGAAATACCTGGTGGAAAAGAGCGAAATCACCGCGGCCCAAAAGATGACCGGGCCCCAGGCGCGCAGCCAGCGCATCTACAGGAGACCTTTGCGGCGCGCGCGGTTCATGGATTGAGTGCGCAGAGTTACTCGACGCGGTAATTCGGCGCTTCGCGTGTGATGATCACGTCGTGGACGTGGCTTTCGCGCAGTCCCGCGGGGCTGATGCGGATGAACTTCGCGTGTTCCTGGAGCGCGCGGAGATTTTCCACGCCGCAATAGCCCATGCCGCTGCGCAGGCCGCCGACGAGCTGTTCAACGAGGCCGCCGAGCGGGCCTTTGTGCGGGACGCGGCCTTCGACGCCTTCGGGAACATTTTTGCCGCGCTCGACCATTTCCTGCGAGTAGCGATCGGCGGAGCCACCCTCCATGGCGGCGAGCGAACCCATGCCGCGGTAAGACTTGAAGGTGCGGCCCTGATAGAGAATCGTTTCGCCGGGAGATTCTTCCGTGCCGGCGAAGAGGCTGCCGATCATCACGGCGGATGCGCCTGCGGCGAGGGCTTTGGTGATGTCGCCGGAATATTTCACACCGCCATCGGCGATCACGGGAACGCCGGTGCCTTTCGCGGCGCGCGCTGCTTCCATGACGGCGGTGATTTGCGGAACGCCCGCGCCGGTGACGACTCGGGTGGTGCAGATGGAGCCGGGGCCGATGCCGACTTTGATTCCATCGAGGCCGAGAGCGATGAGGTCGCGCGCGCCTTCGAATGTGCCGACGTTACCGGCGATGAGTTGTACTTCGGGCAGCGCGCGCTTTACTTCGCGAATCGCATCCATCACGCGAGTGCTGTGGCCGTGAGCGGTGTCTATGGCGAGCAGGTCGGCGCCGGTGCGGGCGAGTTCGTGTGCGCGTTCGAGAAAATCCCCTGTGGCCCCGATGGCGGCGCCGACGCGAAGGCGGCCGTGCTCGTCCTTGGCGGCCTTGGGATATTCGAGTTTCTTCTGAATGTCTTTTACGGTGATGAGGCCTTTGAGGTTGAAGTCCTTGTCCACGACGAGAACTTTTTCGATGCGATGTTTCTGCAGGATTTTTTCCGCCTCCTCAAGCGTGGTACCGACGGGAACGGTGACGAGCTTTTCCTTCGTCATCACGTCGTTGACGGATTGGCTGAGATTTTTCTCGAAGCGCAAATCGCGATTGGTGAGGATGCCGACGAGTTTTGTGCCGCGCGTGACGGGCAGGCCAGAGATGCGGTATTTGGCCATGATGTCGAGCGCCTGGCGGACGGAAATGTCGGGCGAAATGGTGACGGGATCGACGATCATGCCGCTTTCCGAGCGCTTTACGCGGTCGACTTCCTCGGCCTGGCGCGCGACGGACATGTTGCGGTGAACGACGCCGATGCCGCCCTGGCGCGCGATGGCGATGGCTAGGCGCGATTCGGTGACGGTATCCATGGCGGAGGAGAGCAAGGGGATCTGGAGCGTGATTTTGCGTGTAACGTTGGTGCGCGTGTCGGTTTCCGCGGGAAGCACGGAAGATTTGCCGGGGACGAGGAGAACGTCGTCGAAGGTGAGGCCTTCTAGAATTTGGTCTTCGCTATTCAAAATTTCCTCGCGATGAGATTTTGGTGAGATTCGCGTCGAAGCTGCATTTCCTCAGGGGTTAGAACCCCAAATGAGATCGGTCACTTCTAATGTCGGAGCTTCCCGACAAAAGGCGTCGGGCCGCAAAATGCGCGAAAGCCCACCACGGCGGGCCGGCTCCGACCCCCGAAAACGGCGGGCGCCTTCATTAGCCCCAAAACACAACCGCCCAGCGACGTTCCGCCGGGCGCGCAGTGCACAGGATTTCGAGAAACAACAATCATCTAGAAGGAGTGGATTTTAAGCGGGTAGCGGCGTCGGGTCAAGTTGACCTCAGTGGACACTAGCCGCTCGCAGAGTCCTTGTTCTTGAGGGCGCTCCGTCTGGCCCAATCTGGACGATGCGCGGTGAAAGCGAATTCTTACGAATTCTCGCACTTGCACCATGGCGCATTTTTCGACTCCCACAGTTGCACGGTTTTGTACAAACCGTTGATGAAAAGGCAGAGCTTCGGTGTTTTGAAGTCGGCAAAGCGGAATTTGAAGGACTGCTGCGGTTTGCCGTCGCAGAAAACAACCACTCGATGTGCCTGTGAAGCATCGAGATCGATGTGCACACTCTTCTTAGTGGGCCAGGCCATGATGGCTTGTGCGTCGATTTCTACAGTCAGCTTCGCAGACTCACAAAAGAGGCCGGGGGCAGAGCGATTATCCGGGTTGTCGGGAACCGGAGCGATACAAACTCGACCGAACTCTGCCGCGGCAACGTCGGTGGGGCACAGCAAAGGAAGTAAGGCACAAATAATAATAATTTGTCGCAAGGGTGAGTACTCTCGACGCAAAGTATACAAAAAGCGAGCAGTGCCTTTCATGTAGATCTCCTAGATTTTGAAACCATTCAAGGCAATTGAATAGAATTGGGAGTGATGAAGGCGTTCAAGCCACACCCGTTGCTGAGGCAGCGGGACGTGATGACGGTGGCGTCGGCGTTTTGGCGGCGCAATTATCCGTCGCTGCCGGCGGCGGAGGAGCGGCTGTTCGAAGTCGTCCCCGGCACGAAGATTTTGGGCAGATGCCACTGGCAGGCGGAGCGGCAGAGCGCGCCGACGATCGCGCTGGTGCACGGGCTCGAGGGGTCGTCGGAATCCGGGTACATGCTGGGGATTGCGAATCTTGCCTTTGCGGCGGGATTCAACGCGGTGCGGCTGAACCAACGGAATTGTGGCGGGACCGAGGCGCTCACTTCGACGATCTACAATTCGGGACTGAGCGCGGATTTCCGGTTTGTGCTGGAGGAATTGATCGCGCGCGACGGGCTTTCGCAGATTTTCTTCTGCGGATATTCCATGGGCGGAAATCTGGTGCTGAAGATGGCGGGCGAGTTGGGCGGCAGCGCGCCTACGGAACTTCGTGGTGTGGCCGCCGTGGCGCCGATCATCGAGCTATCTACGTGCGTGGATGCGCTGGACCGGAGGCGGAATTTTCTGTACCAGCAGAATTTTGTGCGCAGCCTGAAGAGCCGGCTGCGGCGGAAGATAGCGCTCCATCCGAAAATTTATTCGTACGACGGCATGGGCCGCGTCCGCAGCGTTCGCGAATTCGACGACGTGTTTACGGCGAAGCACAGCGGCTATCTCAGCGCCGGCGATTATTACCAACGATGCAGCGCGGCACGCGTAATCGATCGGATCTGCGTGCCCGCGTTGATTATCTACGCCCAAGACGATCCGTTCGTGCCGCCGAGAATCTTCGATACACGGGAAGTGCGTGGGAACCGCAATATCACGCTGCTTTCGACGCCGTATGGCGGGCACTGCGGGTTCATTTCTTCGGACCGCGCGGAACGGCACTGGGCGGAAGCGAGGGTGGTGGAGTTTGCGAGGGGACTTCTCAGGGAAAACAAAAATTCTGGAACCACAGATGAACACTGATAAACACTGATGAAAAGCAAAAGCGAAAGGTAAGGGCAAAGACTTAACACAGAGCGCACAGAGACACAGAGGGCACAGAATTAAGCAAGGACAACGCCAACGGAGTTCACCGCAGAGGCCCGCCACGGAGGGCAGGCGCAGAGAACTGCAGAGAATGCGGAGGGCATGAGTGGGTTCGTTTCGGCGGTTTCTTGACATTGCGGAGTGGTGGAAGTAAAAGCGCAGCATCGAACTGCAACGTGTGTATGTGCGCGCTGGAACGTGCTTATCGGCGTTCGGGCGGGGATTCAGGAAAGAGGAGCGATGAAACTGACACGCAGAAAGCTGCTACAAACGGGAGCGATTGCGGGGGCGGCGAGTGTGTTGCCGGGTGCTGCGTTTGCGGCGGGACGCGCGCGGCTGTATGACGAGGCGCAGGAGGAAGGGCCGCAGCGCGGAGGAGAGAACGCGGGGCCGCTGCCGGCGGCGTTTGATTCGCTGAAGCCGATTCGAGACAAGATCCGGCCGATCACCAACGAGGACTTTCAGGCGCGAATAACCCGCGCGCAGGAGTTGATGACAAACGCGCGGCCTGCGTACGCAGCGACGTATATCGCGCCGGGAACGTCGCTTTACTACTTCACGGGAATCCGCTGGGGCCAGAGCGAACGAGTGGCGGGAGTGGTGATTCCGCGGACCGGGCAGCCGCTGCTCTTCTGCCCGGGATTTGAAGAGTTGCGTTTTCGCGAGCTGATGCGCTGGCCGATGGAGCTGCGCGTGTGGCAGGAAGATCAAAATCCCGGCGAGCTGGTGGCGAAGTGGCTCGCGGAAAAAGGATTCCGCAACGGGCGAATCGCAATCAACGAGACGACGCAATACACGTATTACGACAAATTGAAAAATGCCGCGCCTGCGTTCGAGTATGTACTCGGCGATCCGATCAC
>DASTCZ010000337.1:0-3407 GCA_035710585.1 Candidatus Acidiferrales bacterium
GCAGTGCGAAGACTTTCTTCTGACACGAATCCCCCCGAAATGCGCACACGCGCGACGGTTCGCAATTGCGCACGCAAAACAGCAAAGTTCGAGAGGGATTTGCAAAAATATAGGCGGCTCGCTGCCGCTTGTCATCCACTACTTTGGCGCATTGTGGATAAGAATGAACGGATGAAAACAGAAAATATAGAATGGAGGCCGATGATGAGGGGAAGGCCAGTCGCAAAGACGGTGAGCGAATATCTCGCGGGCGTGCCCGAACCGGCGCGAGGCACGCTGAAGAAAGTGCGTGCGGCGATCCGTTCGGCCGCGCCGCGCGGAGCCGAGGAAACGATCAGCTACGGCATCCCGATGTTCAAGTATAAGGGCCAGCTTGTCGGGTATGCAGCGTTTTCAAACCATTGCAGCATATTTCCGGGAGGCATCGTCGAAGAATTTCGCGACGAACTGCGCGGGTACAAGATTTCGAAGGGCACGATTCAATTTCCCGTGGATAAGCCGCTGCCCGCGACGCTCATCACAAAGCTCGTTAAGTTCTCGGCGGCGCGAAATAATTTGCGCGAAGAGCGAAAGCGGTGAACCGCTCCCTCTTTGACTCAACTTCGGCTTACAGTAGAATGCGTGAAGTTGCAGATACTATTTTCCGGGAGCGACGAACGAAATGACTGACGCCGCACCAAATGCAGGCGCGACGCCTGCGCCACCGGCAAACCCGGCGGCCGCGACTCCTGCGAAGCCGGATCCGCCGGCGGCCGCGGCAGCCACTGCATCCGCCGAGGCGAAGCCGCCCAAGGTGAAGATTCGAAAACCGAAGCAGCGCGCTTGCGACGAGAAAGACGACAAGGGCAAGCTCTGCTGCGGGCACTTGAAGCGGTTTTATGATCTACCGCCGGAAATCGAAGCGTTGGTGGGACATCACGCCGAAGTCTACCGCTGCGAATTCTGCAAGACGATTTACAAACCCAATCTCGGCGAGATGCCGCACAGCTATACGCTTCGCGTCTGACGATTTGAGGGCGCTCTGAACGACCCGGCGCAAAACGGTAACGCCACCGAAGAATTGATCTTCGATTGGAACCTGCAGGGCCCGCCGCAATTTCCCAAGCGAAAAGTTGCACTCAACGACGAAACGCTGCGCGACGGATTGCAGAACCCCTCCGTCTTCGATCCGCCGATCGAAGAAAAAATAAAAATCCTGCACCTGATGGAAGCGCTCGGGATCGAGACGGTGAATATCGGTCTTCCTGGGGCGGGACCGCGCGCATTTGCAGACACCGAAGCGCTCGCGCGCGAAATCGTCACATCGAAGATGAAGATTCGCCCCAACTGCGCCGCGCGCACAGTGGAAGCCGATATCCGCCCGATCGCGGAAATTTCGCAGCGAGTGGGCATGGCGATTGAAGCTGCGACCTTCCTCGGAAGCAGCCCGATCCGGCGGCTGGTGGAGGATTGGACCGTCGATCACCTTCAGCGCACGACTGAAAACGCGGTGAAGTTTGCCGCCGCGCAGGGTTTGCCGGTGATGTACGTGACCGAAGACACTGTGCGCACCGATCCGGCGACCGTGAAGCGGCTGTATTCCACGGCGATCAATTTTGGCGCGCGGGCGGCGGTGCTCTGCGACACGGTCGGGCACGCCACTCCTGCCGGCACGCATGCGCTGGTCAAGTTTGTGCGGGAGGAAGTTGTAAAGCCGAGCGGCCAGACGATTCGCGTTGATTGGCACGGTCACAACGATCGCGGGTTGGCGATCGCAAACTCCTTTGCGGCGATTCTCGCGGGAGCCGACCAGATCCACGCGGCGGCGAATTCGCTCGGGGAGCGGGTCGGGAATACGGCGATGGAGCTGATGCTAGTCAATCTCCGCCTACTGGGATTGATCGAGCGGGATCTCTCCAAATTGAAGGAATACTGCGAGACCGTTGCACGCGCCACGCACACCGAGATTCCACCGAATTATCCGGTCATTGGGCGCGATGCATTTCGCACGGCGACGGGCGTCCACGCCGCGGCGATCATCAAGGCCTTCAAGAAAACGAATGAAACGCTGGCGAATCAGGTGTATAGCGGCGTGCCCGCAAATTTATTCGGCCTGGAGCAAGTGATCGAGATCGGGCCGCTGAGCGGAAAATCAAACGTGATCTTTTGGCTGGAGCGGCACGGGGTTCCAGCCTCGGACGAGGCGGTGAACCGGATTTTCGACGCCGCGAAGAAAGCCAGCCGTGTGCTGACGGATAAAGAGATCTTCGCGCTCTGCAACGCGCCGTCCAATGCGGCCGCCGGCTCTCCACAAAATTGATGTCCCGATGATCGGTTCGACATTGACGCGCGGCGCTCTTTGTTTAAGACTTTCCCGCTTGGCAACGCGGCGGATTCTCTTTCCTGCAGGGATCGCGTGCGCTGCTTTTGTGTTCGTGATGGCGAAACACCCTACTTCAATTCAAGCGCAGAAGAATCCCAACGGCGCGGCCGGAGAACTGGCGCGAGACCCGCGCGTAGCGCGCGCATTGGATTATCTGGCGAAGAACTCAGCGGCAATCACCGAGGAGCAAGCAAAGATCACCGAGATCCCGGCGCCGCCTTTTCAAGAGGCACAGCGTGCGGCGTATTTGAAAATCCTGTTCGCCTCGGCTGGAGCGAATCCGCGCACCGATGATGCCGGAAACGTCATCGCTGAGTTTGGCGTGGCGCAAAACGGCGAAGTCGTCGTGCTCATCGCGCATCTGGACACGGTCTTTCCCGCCGGAACGAACACCTCGGTGCGGCGCGACAAAAATGTTCTGTACGCTCCGGGTATCTCCGACAACGGAACGGGCCTGGCATCGATCGTGGCCCTTGCGCGGGCGTTTGCAGACGCGAAAATCAAAACGCAGCGCGGCGTCGTCTTTGCAGCAGACGTTGGCGAAGAAGGCGAAGGGAATCTCCGCGGCGCAAGGAAGCTCGTGGAAACCTATGGAAGTCGACTGAAGGCCATGATCGCTGTGGACGGGGCTTCCACCGATTATGTCGTGGCGCAGGCGCTGGCATCTCGCAGATTGCAGGTCACGATCACCGGGCCGGGAGGGCACAGCTGGTCCGATTTCGGAACACCAAATCCAATCAACGCGATCGCGCGCGGCATAAATCGATTTTTGCAGGTGCAGGTCCCGGGCTCTCCGAAGACTACCTACAACGTGGGGGAAATCGAAGGCGGCAGCTCGGTGAATGCGATTCCAGCGAGCGCTTCCATCAAAGTGGATTTCCGGAGCGAACAGGAACGCGAACTCGGCAGGCTCGAAACGGCCCTACGCGATGCGATGAAAGAAGGCATCGCGAGCGAAATGAGCATGGCGCGCGAACGCGGGCAGCCGGGTGGAAAAGATTCAGAGCTGCAGATGGAAGTGAAATCTCTCGGCGTGCGGCCTGGC
>DASTCZ010000338.1:0-2900 GCA_035710585.1 Candidatus Acidiferrales bacterium
CGCCGCGCTTCGCGATTTGATCCCGCGCCGATTTTGAGGGGCGAATAGTGTTCTGGCGCGTGCTGAAGCAATTGTTGCGCGCCAGCCGCGGCAGACTGGTCGTTGCGGTTATCGCCGTGGCGGCGGGCGCGGCGGTCACGACAGCGCTTCTCAATCTGCAATGGGACGCAGAGAGCAAGCTCGGCACGGAATTTCGCTCGCTTGGTGCCAATATACTCATCCTTCCGCGAGCCGGTTCAACTTCGGAAGACGGCGCGGCCACCGATCAAGCGTTATTGGCGGAGGACGTCACGCAGCGCATCGTTGCCGCGATGCCTCAGAATTCACCGTTTACTGCCGTGCCCTATCTTTTTGTCGCCGCAAATCTTGTGCGCGCACAGCAAGCCGCTCAGCCTGTACTCCTTACGGGGACTTGGCTCGACCAATCTTCTCAGATGGCGCCGTGGTGGAAAATCGAAGGCAATCAGGTCGCCTCGCGCGTTGATGTGGCGCATTGCCTGGTCGGCCGTAGCGTTGCGAAGCAATTCAACCTCGCCCCCGGTGCGCAGATTGAGTTGCGCTATCAGGACCGCACGGCAAAGATTGACGTCGCCGGTGTTATCACCGCGGGCGGCGACGAAGACAGCCAGATCTTTGCGAATCTCGCGACGGTGCAGTCGCTCGCGGGGCTTCCGGGAAAAATCGGTGTGGTGCAATTGAGCGTACCGGGTGCGCCGCACGAGATTTCCTCTGCGATGAATCGCCTCGCTGCCGCGTTCCCGGAACTCGACGTCCGCCCCGTACGCCAGATTGCCGAGGCGCAGGGACAATTGATCGGCCGGCTTCGCGGGCTCATCTTTGCGATGGTCCTGCTAATTCTGGTGCTCACCGCGCTATGCGTGCTCGCCAGCATGGCCGCTCTTGCAATGGAACGACGGCACGATGTGGGGCTGATGAAAGCGATTGGCGGATCGATGTCGCGCATCGTCGCAATTTTTCTGACGGAAGCGGGCGCGCTCGGACTGGCCGGAGGCCTGGCCGGATATGCGATCGGTGTTGCGCTCTCACGGTGGATCGGCAGACGTGCGTTCGATGTAGCGATTGACGCGCGCCCTGAAGTTCTTCCGCTGGTCGTCGCGTTGATGATCGGTGTTTCGCTCGCGGGAGCCGCGCCGCTGCGCCTGCTCGGCCGCGTGCGGCCCGCGGAAATTCTTCGAGGCGAATGATGGCGCCGCTGGTTCAGGTCGAAAAGCTCACAAAGCAATTTGGCAACGTACGCGCCATCGACGGGCTTTCGTTCGAAGTGAACGAAGGCGAATACGTCGCGATTATGGGGCCCTCCGGCTCGGGAAAAACGACGCTGATCAATATTCTGGGTGGTCTCGATCGCCCGACATCCGGGATGTCGCGCGTGGACGGCATCGAAATCGGCGAACTCGGCGAAGAACAGATGACGCGCTATCGCGCGGAGAAAATCGGATTCATTTTTCAGCAGTATCATCTGGTTCCCTATCTGACGGCCGTCGAAAACGTAATGCTCGCGCAGTATTTTCACAGCATGACGGACGAGGCGGGCGCGGCGGAAGCGCTGAAGCGAGTCGGCCTCGGCGACCGCCTGCGTCACCTTCCTTCGCAGCTTTCGGGCGGAGAGCAACAGCGGGTGGCCATCGCGCGCGCGCTGATCAATCAACCGAAACTGATTCTGGCGGACGAACCCACGGGAAATGTGGACGAAGCGAACGAAAAAATCATCCTTGAGCTATTCGCCGAGCTTCATGCCGCCGGCCACACCATTCTTATCGTGACGCACGATCCGGCGATCGGCCGGATGACGGACCGCCGCATCGAACTAGAGCACGGGAGGCTTGCGCAAATCACATCGTTCTCGCAGGAAGACGAAGCGCACTTCGATCACATGCTCGAGCAGATCTGGGTGCGCGAGGAAGAGGGCGCCGACGCGAACGCCGAAAGCCCGCGCGAAGCTCAAGTCGCGGCGGCGGAACCTGAGCGCCTGCTCGCCCGCCTTGCCGATTTGCATCTGGTCGTCACCAACGGCGGGGCGGCACGGCTGACCGAACAGGGACGGCAGAGAGCGAGAGACGTGATTCGGCGCCACCGGCTGGCCGAACGCCTGCTGATGGATACTTTCTCAGTTGCGGATCCGGAAGCGCATTCCGATGCGTGCAAGTTCGAGCACATCATCAGCCCGGAACTCGACCAGAAAATTTGCACCTTCCTGAATCATCCGCGCACTTGCCCGCACGGAAGCCCGATTCCACGGGGCGACTGCTGCCCGCCACGGTGAACGGTGTTCGCGAAAACAATTCTCACCGCAATTTGCTAACATTAGTTGATGTCAGTCGCCGAAGATCTGCGCAAAAAACCAGTTACAGTGCGCGTGCACGTCACTACGGGAACGGGCGTCGATATCTCATGGGCAGACGGGCACAGCAGCCATTTCGATTTTATTTACCTGCGCGATCACTGTCCCTGCGCGAATTGTAAGGACGAGCGCTCCAAGAAGTCCGAGGTGGAGAACGCCATGACGGCTCCCGCCAGCGGCGTCGCGGTTCTGCCGCTCTTCAAGCCAAAACCGAAGGCGCGCCATGCGGAGGTGATCGGCCGGTACGCCATTCAGCTGGAATTCACCGACGGCCACTCCGCAGGAATCTACAGTTACGATTATCTGCGGATGATCTGTCCCTGCGCGGAGTGCCTGCGGAATTTCGGCGCCACGTCTTCATAGCTCGTTGTTCCTACGCAAAACCTGGCCGGGCGCGCTGGACACTGTCCGCAGATCATGCGAGCATAAATCCCCGCTACTGACAGGTCGATTCTCCGGAATTTATGGGAACCAAACCCCCGACATCGGGTTCAGTCGCAGCGCGTTCGAATGAATTGCCGCGTGTGCTCGTCGCCAC
>DASTCZ010000339.1:0-8548 GCA_035710585.1 Candidatus Acidiferrales bacterium
GTACTTCTCGCGCCGGCGTGCGCGAGCTTTGATCAATTCCAAAATTACGAGCATCGCGGGCGAGTGTTCAAGCAGCGCGTGCGCCTGCTCGAGGAGGAAATCGCCGCGGGCGGCCGCGCTCGCGCCAGCTGACATGAACCACCGCTTCGAAACCGACCGCTGGCTTTTTCTTTCCACTGTGTCTCTCTGCCTGATCGGCGCCGTCATGGTATTCAGCGCTTCCGCCATGACCGCGCGTGAGCAGTACCACAGCGCTTACTTTTTTCTCATCCGTCAGGCCTTGTGGCTTGGGTTTGGCCTTCTCGCGATGTTCGTCCTGATGAATATCGATCACCACATGCTTCGCAAGCCTGCGGTAATTTTCTCCGGCTTGTTCCTGGTGCTCGTCATGCTCCTCGGCGTTTTCTTCCTCGATAAGTCGCACGCCACGCATCGGTGGATCAAGCTTGGGCCGTTTGGAATGCAGCCGTCGGAGCTTGCCAAGCTCGCGGTGATTTTGTATCTCGCGTGGTTTCTCGAGCGGCGAATGCGCGAAGGCGCAGCGGCCGTAAATGACATCCGGCGCACGGTACTGCCTGCACTGGGCCCCGTCGCTCTTCTTTCCGCGCTCATTGCTTTGCAGCCGGACCTCGGAACCGCTGTCGAAGTCTTTCTGATCGCGCTCGCGATGCTTTTCGTGGCCGGGCTTTCGATACGGTGGATTTTGGGCGCGCTCGCCGTCGTCGTGCCCATCGTAGTCTGCATGATCTTGTTCGTTCCCTGGCGCATGCGGCGGTTGCTTTCCTACCGGCATCCTGAGCTCGATCCGCAAGGCAACGGATTCCAGCTATTGCAGTCCCTAATCGCGGTTGGCTCGGGCGGATTCACTGGCGTCGGCCTGATGGAGAGCAAACAGAAGCTCTTCTATCTGCCCGAGGCGCACACTGATTTTATTTTCGCCGTGCTTTGTGAAGAGCTTGGGTTTATCGGCGGCGCGATCGTGCTTGGGCTCTTCGCCGTCTATGCGTGGCGCGGTTTGCGCGCTGCTGTTGAGTCGATCGATCCGTTCAGCCGCCTCATCGCGTTGGGCATCACGGCGATGGTGACCAGCCAGGCGCTCATCAATCTGGGAGTTGTGCTCGGCATGATGCCGACGAAAGGAATCCCGCTGCCGTTCATCAGCTACGGAGGTTCGAGCTTGTTAGTGATGCTCATCGCCACCGGCGTCCTGCTGAACATTAGCCAGCAATCCGCTTGATCGTGCGCAAAGGAGCTGCGGTGCAAATCGCAAACTTCGGCCACCAAATTGCGAGAAAAGATGTATGCAGCGAGCGAACCAAACTCGATTTTCAGCATCCCGAAGCAGCGCGGCGCGCAATCGGGACATTTCCTCGACTCGTTATGCTTCGCGCAATCGCGCCAGAGACGTGTCGCGTGCGAGTGAGGCTGGTCCTCCCTTGAAGTTGCTCGTTGCTGGAGGAGGAACCGGCGGCCACGTTTTTCCCGCGTTGGCCGTCGCAAAAGAGTGGCTCGCCCGCGATCCGGGACGCGAAGCCGTGTTCGTCGGAACGGCACGCGGCCTCGAAAACAAACTCGTGCCGCCCACGGGAATTCCTCTGGAATTAATCCGCTCCGCCGGTCTCAAAGGCATCGGCGGGAAAAAACTTTTCGAAAACTTGTCGCTATTGCCGAAGGCGTTTTCGGATTCGTTCGCGATCTTGAATAAATACCGCTTCAATGTTGCCTTTGGCGTCGGTGGCTATGCCGCAGGACCGATTATTTTTGCGGCGTGGCTGAAGCGAATTCCAGTGGTGATCTTCGAGCCCAACGCCGAGCCCGGCTTCGCGAATCGCGTTCTCGCGCGCTTTGCGGCACGCATCGCTACGGGCTATGACGCGCTCGCCCAGCGCTTCGGCCGCAAAGCGATCGCTACTGGCAGCCCAGTCCGCGAGGAGTTTCAATTCGCGCCTATGCGCCGCGTCGGGACACCCTTTCATCTTCTAATCACCGGCGGCAGCCAGGGAGCGCGTGCGCTCAACCGCGCCATTGTGTGCGCCCTGCCACTCCTGGCCGAGCGTAAGCAGGATTTCGAAATCGTTCATCAAACCGGCGAACGCGATTTCGAAGAAGTCCGAACCGCCTACGCCCAGCACGAGTTCACCGCGCAGGTAAAGCCATTTATCCAGGACATGCCGCAACGCCTTGCCTGGGCTGATCTTGCGGTCTGCCGCGCCGGTCAGATTACCGTCGCCGAACTTGCCGCCGTCGGACGGCCCGCGATTTTCATCCCATTTGCGGCTGCCGCGGACAATCACCAGCTTCGAAACGCGCAGGCGCTCGAACGTGCGGGAGCGGCACGCATCGTGCTTGAAGGAGAAGCAACCGGCGAGCGGCTCGCCTGGGAAATTTGCGAGGCGGTTGCCCGTCCGGACAGGTTGGCGGACGAAGCAAAGCGCGCGCACGAATTTGCCCGGCCGCACGCGACCCGCGATATCGTCAATTTGATCGAACAGGTGGCTCGGCCATGATGGTTTCCTTCCACAATTTCAAAAAGATTCACTTCGTCGGAATCGGCGGCATTGGCATGAGCGGCATCGCCGAAGTGCTGCTTACTCTCGGTTATGCGGTCTCGGGTTCCGACGCGAAGCAATCTCCCATCACCGATCGCCTCACGATTCTCGGCGCGAAGATTTTCGAAGGTCATGACGCAGGAAACGTCGAAGGCGCTCACGTTGTTGTGATTAGCTCCGCGATCCACGCCGACAACCCCGAAGTCGTCGAAGCCCACCGCCTTAAGATTCCCGTGATCCCGCGCGCGGAAATGCTTGGCGAACTGATGCGCCTGAAATACGGCATCGCCGTAGCAGGCGCGCACGGAAAAACGACGACTACTTCGATGGTGGCCTCGGTGCTCGCAGCAGCCGGACTCGATCCGACATTCGTCATCGGTGGCCGGGTGAATCAAGTCGGCACCACAGCGAGGCTCGGCAAGGGCGACTACATGGTCGTCGAAGCCGACGAAAGCGACCGGACATTTTTGATGCTCGCGCCCGTCGTCGCCGTGGTGACCACGATCGATCGCGAACATCTCGATCAATATTCTTCGCTCGAAGACATTCAGGAGAGCTTCGTAAAGTTTGTGAATCGCGTCCCGTTCTACGGCTGCGCGATCTTGTGCATGGATGAGCCGAACGTGCAGGCGATTCTGCCGCGCGTCACGAGGCCCGTGATTTCGTACGGCACCTCAAGCCAGGCGGACCTGGTCATCAGCGATATCGAGTTGATTGGCATGGAGAGCCGCTTCCGGCTCACCTTTCGCGGCGAAGACCTCGGACAATTTGTGCTGCCATCGCCGCCCGGAATTCACAACGTGCGCAATGCCGCCGCCGCAGTCGCCGTCGGCCTCTATCTCGATGTGCCCCCGGACTTGATTCGCGAAGGCCTCGAGAGCTTTACCGGTGTGGGCCGCCGATTCGAGGTAAAGGGCGTCATCAACGGAATCACATTGATCGATGACTACGGCCATCATCCTGTGGAGATTCGCGCCACGCTTGAAGCTGCGCGCGTCTGCAAATTCAATCGCGTGCTCGTTCTCTTCCAGCCGCATCGATACACGCGGACGCAACATCTGTGGGAGGAGTTTTCGCGGGCATTCAATCAAGCTGACGTACTCGTACTAACCGATATTTATCCAGCGCACGAGCCTCCGATTCCCGGCGTCACTTCGGAAGCTCTCGCCGCCGCAATTCGGGACGCGGGCCACAAGCAGGTGATTTATCGCAGCAGTTTGCACGAAGGCATCGAGTATTTGCTCGCTGAAGCGCGACCCGGCGACGCTGTATTCACGATTGGAGCGGGCAACGTGAACCGCGCACTCGGCGAGCTTGCGGTGCTGTTGGGGGCGAAAGTAGGAACGCACGAGTCTTAATTGCGCGTGCGATTGCCCACGCGTTGACGAGCGAGAATGAACGAGTGAAACTGACCGACCCCAAACTGATTTCCGCAATCGCGTCGCTTGGCATCGAGCGCCGCGAGAATTCTTCCCTTGCAGAACACACTTCTCTTGGAATCGGTGGCTTCACGGATCTCCTGCGAATTCGAAATCACGACTCCCTTCCCGCAATCGTGAAGCTGCTACGCGACGCGGGAATTCCTTACAAATTCCTCGGCGGCGGCACCAATCTCCTGGTGCGCGACGGCGAACTCCCGTGGGTCGTTCTGCATCTCGTCCGCCCTGAGCAGGACATCCGCATCGAAGGAAATTCCGTTTGGGTTGACGCCGCAGCTGATCTCGGCCGCACAGTCACTTATTGCGCGAAACACGACTTAGGCGGAATGGAAGGGCTGATCGGCGTACCGGGAACTGTTGGCGGCGCGTTGCGCATGAACGCTGGCGCGTACGGCACGCAAATTGGTTCCCACGTCCGTGAGATCAAATTGTTCCGCGGCTCGACGGGCGAGCTCGTGGCGCTGAAGGGCGACCAAATTCGGTTTGAATATCGCCACACTTCGTTTGCTGCCGATGATATTATGCTCGCGGTGCGACTGGAGCTTCCCTCGAAGCCATTCAAGGAAATTCTCTCAGGGATACGTATCTGCAACGAAAAACGCCGCTCCAGCCAGCCCATTAATCAGAAGAGCGCAGGCTGCATTTTTAAGAATCCCCCAGGCGCAAGCGCTGGGCGGATGATTGACGACATGGGCCTCAAGGGGCTCAACGTCGGCGATGCCCGCGTCAGCGATCGCCACGCGAATTTTTTTGTAAATGCCGGCCGCGCGAAAGCTGACGACATGTTTGCGTTGATCGAGCAGGTGCGCGAACGCGTTCGCGAGCGCTACGGAGTGACGCTGGAGGAAGAAGTCATTATCTGGCGGTAGGGAATCGCCTCGAGATTGATTGAAGGGCGGGAGTCGATCCGTCCTGATTCTGTGTTTTGCGGTACTGCTTCAAACGTGTCGGGGGACACGCAATGGCAACTGAAATCGACGCCGTCCCGCAGGACGTCGCGGCCGAAGAAGAGCCGCGGTATTTGCGGCGGCAGAAGCCGGTGGAGATTCGCCGGCGAAAATTCGGCAAGCGCACTTGGCCGTTTTACCGTCGCGCCATCGCCGTTACCGGCGGCGTCATCGCCGCCGGCTGCGCGGCATATTTCGTCGCCTCGTTTTTCCTGGAATCCCCGCGCGTCACGCTTGCTTCACTCGACGATATCGAAGTGCTCGGCGCCAAATACGTGCAGCGCCAGACCGTCGTGGATCGATTCGTCGCGGATTCGGCGCGCAGCATCTTTCGCGTGCCGCTCGATACCCGCCGCGCCGCGCTCGAATCGATTCCGTGGGTCGATCACGCGGTCGTATCGCGCATCTGGCCCAACCGGCTCCGAGTCGAGATCTCAGAACGCGTTCCTGTCGCGTACTTGCGCACTGGTTCCGAGCTTTCGCTCGTCGATGCGCATGGTATGATCCTCGACCGTCCCCTCGAATCGAATTTTCAATTTCCAGTGATCAGCGGAATTTCCGACACGATGAGCGCCGGGCAGCGCGAAGCGCGCATGAGCCTTTATTCGGAGTTGATGACTGATCTCGATCGCACTCGTCCCGGCTCTGCCGATCATGTAAGCGAAGCGGATTTGAGCGACGCGGAAGACGTTCGCGTCACTTTGGCAGGCCTGAATCAGATGTCCATCGCCAATTTTGACGACGATGGTCCGGTTCTGGTGCACTTCGGCAATAAGGACTTTGACTCGAAGTATAAAATTCTTCTCGAAAATATCGGCCAGTGGCGAATTGCGGCCGGGCGGGTTGAGTCGGTCGATTTGAGATTTTCGCGGCAGGTCGTGGTGAACCCGGAATCGCGTTTGACCGCCACGGCGCAGCGAGTAATTCGAGGCCGGCAGTAAATTTTCTCGGGCGCGTAACGCCCTGGCGACGGCGAGTTTGAGATGTAGTTGGCAAGTTTTATCGCGAACGCCTGTGGCATCGTTCGCTGAGTTTTTTGGGAATAGTTGGGGAGCGGCGGTTTGGCGAAGCAAGAAAAATATCTCGTTGGCCTCGATATCGGCAGTACAAAAACCTGCGCACTCATCGCTGAACTGACCGAAGACGGCGCGAAATTCCTCGGCGCCGGCGCCGCTGAATCGAAAGGTCTCCGCAAAGGCGTAATCGTCAATCTCGACGCCACGGTCAGCTCGATTCGCCGCGCCGTAGACGAAGCCGAAGCCGCCGCCGGAGTCCCAGTCGAACGCGCCATTCTTGGCGTCGCCGGAGCTCACGTTCGCGGAGTGAATAGCCGCGGCGGAATCACGTTGGGCGCGCGTCCGCGGGACGTCCAGCGCGATGACGTTCGCCGCGCCGTAGACGCCGCCCGCGCGATTACACTGCCTGAAGACCGAGAAGTCCTGCACGTTCTCCCGCAGGACTTTCTCCTCGATTCGCAGAATCACCTTCGCGATCCGATCGGCATGGTCGGGCAACGCCTCGAAGTAAACGTGCACATAGTGACGTCGGCGATTTCCGCAACGCAAAATCTCGTCACGGCTGCGAACCGCGCTGGCGTAATCGTTTCGGACACGGTGCTGGAGCCGCTGGCCGCCGCGGAATCCTGCGTCACGCAGGACGAACGGGAATTGGGTTGCTGCCTGCTCGATATCGGTGGCGGCAGCACGGAATTAATCGTCTATGCCAGCGGAATCGTGCGGCACGTTTCTGCAGTGCCCATCGGCGGCGATCATTTCACCAACGATCTCGCCGTCGGGTTGCGCACGCCGATTCCGGAAGCGGAGCGCGTGAAGCGCGAGTATGGCTGCGTCTGGCGCGAACTGGTCGGCGAAGACAAGCCCATCGAAATCGCCAGCGTCGGAGATCGCCCGCCGCGGACGGTATTTACGCGCATGGTCGCCGACATCGTTGAGCCGCGCGCGCAGGAATTGCTCACGCTGGTTCACGAGGATCTTCGCCGCGCGGGCTTTGATCGCAATATACCTGCCGGTTTGATTCTGGGTGGAGGCGGCTCGCGTCTCTCAGGATTGATCGAGCTCGCAGATCGCGAATTCTCCCTGCCGGTGCGCCTCGCCGCGGTGCGTGGCTTGCCGGGATTGCCCGAAAGTTTTGCTCAGCCGGAATACGGTGCCGGAATCGGCCTGCTGATTTATGGCGCGAAGATGCGCCGCCAGGCAGCGCAGAAGCCGGTCGGTCTGGTCGGCAAATTTAAAGCAATGTTTGCCGGCCACTAGGATTCACATTTTTCGCCGGGCGAAAATTCGCGCGGCGCGTGGAAATTGAAGGGGGATTGGATGGCACCAAAAGACTCTGGCATCCGGCTGTCGTTCAGTGAAGAACTTTTGCAGGGCGCAAAAATAAAAGTGGTCGGCGTGGGCGGCGGCGGCTGCAACGCCGTCAACCGCATGATCCGCGCCAAAGTCGAGGGCGTGGAATTCATCGCGGCCAACACCGACATGCAGGCGCTGAAACTCTCTCAAGCGCCGGTGAAGTTGCAGCTCGGCGCCAAGCTCACCAAGGGCTTGGGCGCGGGCGCAAATCCTGAGGTCGGCCGGAAAGCCGCGCTGGAAGATACCGACAAAATCATCGAGTCGATGGAAGGCTCGGACATGATTTTCATCACGTCCGGCTTGGGCGGCGGCACCGGCAGCGGTGCGGCGCCCGTGGTCGCTTCGCTTGCGACGGAACTCGGCGCGCTCACGGTAGCGGTCGTCACGAAGCCATTTGCCTTCGAAGGAAAGCGCCGCGCGCTGCAGGCCGAACACGCACTGTCCGAGCTCGTCGGCTGCGTGGACACCGTCATCGTGATACCCAACGAGCGTTTGATGGAAACGGTCGAGCGCGGCACGAGTTTCTTCGAAGCCTTCCGCATCGCCGACGATATTCTTCGCCAGGCAGTGCAGGGAATCAGCGACATCATCACCGTGCCGGGCATCATCAACCGCGATTTCGCCGACGTGCGCACTATCATGCAGGGGCAGGGCTACGCGGTGATGGGAACTGCGGTTGCCTCCGGCGCGAACCGCGCCATCGAAGCGGCGAATCGCGCGATCTGCAGCCCGCTGCTCGAGGACAATTCGATTCACGGCGCGCAGGGAATTCTCATCAACGTTTGCGGGTCGTCTTCGCTTTCGCTGCACGAAATTCACGAAGCGTCGTCCGTGATTCAGCAAGCGGCGCACGAAAATGCGAACATCATTTTTGGCGCCGTGCTCGACGAAGCGATGAAGGAGTCCGTCAAGATCACCGTCATCGCTGCGGGTTTCCGCGAAGTGCAGCGCAAGCAGCCCGGCCAGCGGCAATCGTATTTGCCGAAGACCTGGCGAGCCACACGCGATGTCGAACGCGACGAAGAGGTTGTTGAGCGCGAGCCCGAAGTCGTGCACGCGAGCGCCGCTGCGGCAGCGAGTGCCGGCGCTGGTTCGTCACATGGCAATGCTTCGAATTTTGCGGCTCCGCGAAACGCCGCGCAGGCGCAGCAGCGTCCATCGCCGCCCGTTGTGACCGAAACCGCGCCGCAGGTGCAGGCTGACGATCTCGAAGTGCCGACGTTCCTGCGCCGGCAGGCCGCGCA
>DASTCZ010000340.1:0-8391 GCA_035710585.1 Candidatus Acidiferrales bacterium
ATTCGTCCGCCGAGGCTCATATCGAAACCTCCCAACGCCGCAACCTGAGTTCCGCGCTTCCAGGCGCGCACCCATCCGATGCGGCCGGCGAAACGCCGGATCACGCTGGCGACGTGCCTTGGTAGCCGCGACTTCCTTAGAAACGTTTCCTCATATCGAACGTCTATATGTCAGTTGCCCGCTGAGCGCGCCGCACACATCGCGCCGCACGCAGGCACGGAGGATGAATTGCCGCCCGAGACAATGGAACTTTTGCAGGGAACTCTCGATTTGCTGATTCTGAAGTCGCTCGCGCTTGGCCCGCTTCACGGCCTCGGCGTCGCGCGCCGCATCGAGCAGGTGACGAAAGGAACGTTTAGTGTGAAGCCGGGCTCGCTTTTCCCGGCGCTTCACCGTATGGAGGAAACCGGCTGGCTCGCCGCGTATTGGGGTGAGTCCTCCAACAATCGCAAAGCCAAGTACTACGAGCTCACCAAGCGCGGCAGGCGCCAGCTCGAAACCGAAACCGAGCGCTGGGGAAAAATCTCGCTCGCCATTGGACGTGCTCTCTCGGCGGAATCCTAGAACGCGGGTTTGAATATGCGCCGTTTGTTCAGCGGAATCAAAAATTTGCTTCGGCGAAAACGAGTGGATCGCGATCTGGATGCGGAAGTCCTCAGCTACCGGTCGATCTTGGAGGATGAACATATGGCGAAAGGTCTACAGCCTCCCGATGCCCGTCGCGCCGCAAATGTGAATCTCGGCGGAAGCGAACAAGTCAAAGAACTGGTCCGCGAGGCACGCGCAGGCGCATGGTTTGAATCCTTTTGGCGCGACGTGCGTTTTGCGGCGCGGGTACTGCGAAAAAGTCCGGCATTCACGTCAGTCGCGATTCCGACGCTCGCGATCGGCATCGGTGCAAACGTCGCGATCTTCAGCATCGTCTACGGCGTCTTGCTGCGCCCCATCCCCTACCCGAATGCGGACCGCCTAGCCGCGGTCTACATGCATTTCTCTCCGCAGAATTCCGATCGCGGCACGATGTGCATGGCCGATTATCTGGATTGGAAGGCGCAAAACCACACATTTGAGGATCCGCAGATCTATGCTTCGCGTTCGATGAATCTCACGGGTATCGACCGGCCGCAGCAATTTTCAGGCGCGGCAGTCTCCGCTGGATTCTTCACCACGCTCGGCGTGCGTCCCATCGAAGGCCGTGAATTTCTGCAGGGAGATGATTCCGCCTCCGCAACTCCCATAGCGGTCATCAGCGAATCGGTCTGGCGCGGGAAATTTTCCGGCGATCCCGGAATTATCGGGCGTGGAATCACGTTAAATGGTTCTGTGTACACAGTGATTGGCGTGATGCCGGCGGCGTTTCATTACCCTCAGCAAAACAGCCAGATTTGGACGAACCTGAAAGTCGCGCCCCCTTCCCGCCGCGGTCCCTTCTTCTTCCGCGGATTCGGCCGCCTGAAACCGGGTGTAACGCTCGCGCAAGCGCAGGCCGATACCAATGCGATCGGAACGCGGATCGAGCAAGCAAATCCTTACTACAAAAATCTCACGCTGCCCGTTTGGGACCTTCGCGAATCGATCGTGGGCAGGGTGCGGTTCGCGCTGATGGTGATGTTTGGCGCAGTACTCTTTGTGTTGCTCATAGCGTCGGTGAATATCGCGAACCTATTGCTTTCACGCGCCGCTGCCCGCGAGAGGGAAATGGCTGTTCGTCGCAGCATGGGCGCAACTCGCTCACGGCTGGCGCGGCAACTGCTTGTGGAAAGCGCACTTCTCTCGTTGATTGGCGCGGCCGCGGGCATTTTTCTCGCGTGGGCGGGCGTGCAGCTGTTGCGCGGTTCACAATTCGCGCGAACTATGCCGCGAATGGACGACGTCCGGCTCGAATGGCACGTCCTGACATTTGCGGTCGCGCTGGCGTTGTTCACCGGAATCGCCTTCGGTCTGTTGCCGTCCTTGCGCGCCAGCCGCGGTGATATCTCCAGGTCGTTAAACGAAGGCGGACGGAGCCGTACGCAGAGTTCGTCGCATAGGGCGCTGAATTCGTCGCTGGTCATCGCGGAAATCGCGATGTCGTTGGTCCTTCTCGTGGGCGCAGGTCTATTTGTCCGTAGCTTTGACCGTCTGCAGCGCGTCGATCCCGGATTTCAGGCGCCTCCGGAGAGCGTGATCTACATGACGATTTCGCCCAACGCGAAGAAATATTCAGACTCAAAAATTGGTCTGCCTTACATGGAAGCAGTCTTGCGGAAAGTACAGGCGATTCCGGGAGTGGACTACGCGGCGTTCAGCGACAGTCTGCCGCCAGACCAGCTTAACGATTACGACACGTTTGTGATTCAAGGTCAGTCGCTGCCGCCGGGAGAGGAAAATCCCGCGGTGCCCGTCGTAACGATAACTCTAGATTATTTTCGCGCGTTGGGAATTCCGCTTCGCTCCGGTCGGGTCTTCACTGAAGCCGACGCCGAAAAAGCGGCTCCGGTGGTGCTGATTTCTGAATCGCTCGCGAAGCAGTACTACCCGAGTCTGAATCCGCTCGGCCGCCGATTCAAGGCAAGCGGGACGAAAGCCGGCGGCGATTTCATGGAAATCGTCGGCGTGGTTGGCGACACCGTTTACTGGGGCCTCGATCAGGATCGCCGCGGCGCGTACTACCTGCCGCTGGCGCAGAATTTCGGGCAATTCACCAATTTAATTGTGCGCTCGCGCACGGAATCCGCGCTGCAGCTGGCTTCCGCGATTCGCTCGGAAGTCGCCTCCATCGACCGCGACACGATTCTCGGCGAAGTGCATACGCTCGACGAATCGATGAACCGCTCTGTTTCTCTGCCGCGATTCCGCACCAATCTTCTTGCGGGGTTCGCTATCGCGGCGCTGCTGCTGGCGGCAATTGGCGTGTATGGGGTGATTTCGTATTCCGTCACGCAGCGCACGAACGAAATCGGCATTCGCGTAGCTTTAGGCGCGCAGCGCCGGGACGTGTTCCGCCAGATTTTGGGGCAGGGAATGCGGCTCGCAATAACCGGCAGTGCGATCGGGTTGGGAGTGGCGTTTGTGCTGGCGCGGTATCTTTCCACGCTGCTCTTCGGGATCGGGCCGCACGACGTGATTACCTTTGCTGGCACGTCACTGGTGTTGGTGATCGCCGCTGCTGCAGCGTGCTGGATACCTGCGCATCGCGCCATGAATGTCGATCCGATGGTGGCTCTCCGCCATGAATAGAGAGTTCTCAGTTCGAGGGAATTGAATCGGAATGAATTCGCGCATTCAATTCGCCCTCCGCAATCTTTTCCACCGCGCTCGCATCGAGCGCGATCTCGACGCCGAAGTTCTCAGTTACCGCTCGATGCTGGAGGATGATCACATGGCATCAGGAATGAATCGTTCGGAGGCTCACCGCTCCGCCAATCTCGACCTCGGCGGCGCCGAGCAAGTGAAGGAATCCGTTCGCGAAATCCGCGCCGGCGCGTGGCTGGAATCACTCTGGCGCGACGTCCGCTTCGGCGCGCGCACGCTGCGCAAAACTCCCGCCTTTACTGCCATCGCCGCGCTCACGCTCGCGCTCGGCATCGGCGCCAATACCGCGATCTTCAGCATCGTCGATTCCGTTCTCCTCAAGCCTTTCCCTTACGCCGGTTCCGACCGCATCGCCGTCGTCCGCGTCAAGACCGCGATGTTTCCGAGTTTCAACCTCGGTCTTTCTTGGATCGCGTTCGAGCGCGTTCGCAATCAAGCAAACGCTTTTGAGCAGATGGCGATCTTCGACACGTCGAAATCGACTCTCAACGAGCCGGGCCATCCCGAGCGCGTCAACACCGCAACGATCTCCGAAGGTTTTTTCGAGGAACTCGGCGCGCGGCCTCAGCTCGGCCGCCTCTTCCTCCCACGGGATTTCGCTGAGCCGGGCGGCACTCTCCCAACGGTCCTGAGCGACACCTTTTGGCGTACGCACTACGGCGCCGATCCCTCGATCGTCAATCGCACTATCCAGCTCGAGCACAAACCCTACGTCGTCGTTGGCGTCGCCGCTCGCGACTTCCATTTCTACGAAAAAGTCGACATTTGGTATCCGATTTCCCTCGACGCGAAGGAAAAGGAAAATCCCACTTACTTCAGCTACGTTCTGCTCGGAAAAGTTAGGCGCGGCGATTCTCTTCAGCACGCGCAGCTTCAGATGGAAACGATCGCCTCCTCGATGCGCAACGACTTCCCCGTCTTGCGGGATGGATACACGTTTATCGCCAACACCCTCGCCGAGAGCAGGGTCGGCGGCGACCGCAAAGCCTATTGGCTCCTTCTCGGCGCGGCCACCTGCGTCCTCCTGATTGCTTGCGCCAATCTCGCCAGCCTTCTCCTGGCTCGCGGTTGGGTGCGCCAGCGCGAAATGGCTCTGCGCGCCGCGCTCGGGGCTTCGCACGGCCGCATCATGCGTCAGTCCTTGGTCGAAAGCTGCTTGCTAGGCCTGATCGGAGGCTCCTTAGGGATCATCCTGGCCGTCGCTGGTGTTCGCATCTTCCGCGCGGTTGCGCCTCCGGGCACTCCCCGGCTGGACGAAATCTCCGTCAACGCCACGATGTTCTGGTTCGCGCTCGCGCTCTCTCTGCTTTCAGGAATTTTATTCGGCCTTGCTCCGGCGCGCCGTGCGGCCAAGCTCGATCCAAACCAGACGCTGAATGCAGCAGCCTCGGGCGACCTCGTCGGCAATTCATCGGTGCGCCAGTCGCGCCTCAGCAACGCCCTCGTCGTGGTAGAAGTCGCGCTAGCGTTCATCCTCATGATCGGTTCCGCGCTCACAACCACAAGTCTCTCTCGCATTCTCCACACGAACTCCGGGATGCGCACCGACCATCTGCTCATGTTCGATCTCCCCAACGGTCAGTTTCTTCACGTTGCGACCACGGGAAACAAGGAAGAGTTGGACCGCGCTGGCCAGGTCCAGCTCGAAAATCTCAGGCAAATGGTCGCGGCTCTGAAATCCACTCCGGGCGTCGAAGAAGTTGCAGCCAGCGACCACAGTCTGCTAGGCGGCTCGATGATGATGTATGGCGGGATGCAGGTGGATGGCGCGATTCAATCCGCGCAAACTTCCAAGGTCTCGCCACACGCGCGAAGCGTCACTCCTGGCTACTTCCGCATGCTCGGCGTTTCGGTGCTCCGCGGCCGCGATTTCGGGGACTCGGATGTCCGTCACAAGCAGCCCGTGGCCATCGTCAATGTCGCGTTCGCGAAACACTATTGGGGCGCCGAAGATGTGCTCGGCAAACACATCAGCTTTTCCACCAAGGACAATGGCAAGCCAGATTGGGCCGATATTGTCGGCGTCGTTCCCGACACGCGCGACGTGAACCTTTCCAGCGCGCCCGATCCGGAATACTACGTCTGCTCCTACCAGGTTTTCACCACTGAACGTGAATTGCTCGTTCGCACTTCTGGCGATCCGGCTTCGATCGCCGCCACCGTCCCGAAGCAAATTTGGAGTGTGGACCCCGAGCAGCCCATCGGGAAAATCACGACCGTCAGCGAAAACATCCGCACGGATACGGCCGATAAACGCCTCCGCGTTATTCTATTCGGCGTTTTTGCCGCAATCGGCGTCATCGTGGCGCTGCTGGGTGTCTACGGCGTCCTCGCCTATTCCGTCGCGCGCCGCACGCGCGAAATCGGCATACGCATGTCGCTGGGCGCTCAGCCCGGCAACGTGCTGGGTCTCATTCTCCGGTATGGTCTGCTGCTGGCCGCCGGCGGAGTTGTCATCGGTGTTGGCGGTGCGTTGGCGGTATCGCGCCTGCTTGCGTCGGAACTCTACGAAATCAAGCCCACCGATCCGTCCACTTACATAGTTTCCGTCGCGCTCATGATTTTCGTCGCTCTGCTCGCCTGCTGGATTCCCGCGCGCCGCGCCATGCGCACCGATCCGATGGTCACGCTGCGCCATCAGTAGGAGCGCGCCCAATGAATCGCATCCTCAGCGCTATCCGCAATGTCTTCCGCCGCAATCGCGTCGAACGCGATCTCGACTCCGAAGTCCGCAGCTTCACCTCTCTGCTCGAGGAGGAAAAAATGTCTCGCGGAATCAATCCCGGCGAAGCCCGCCGCCTCGCCCGCCTCGATATTTCCGGACCTGAGCAGCTTAAGGAAGAAATCCGCTCCGCCCGCGCCGGCTCATGGCTCGAAGGTCTTTGGCGTGACGTCATTTTCGGCGCGCGCGTCCTCCGCAAGAATCCCGGCTTCACCGCCATTGCGATTCTTACCCTCGCTCTCGGCATCGGCGCGAACTCCGCCATCTTCAGCATTCTCCAAGCGCAACTCTGGCGCCCGCTTCCATTTCCCGGCTCCGAGCGCCTCGTCGATGTGTCCTCCGTCCGGCGAGTAAATCAGAACTCGCGCGAGGCCCGCTCCGACCGCGTCTTTCGCGCCTGGCAGCAGCAGAGCCGCTCGTTCTCGTGCCTAACCGTCTGGGGCTATCCGGCTTGGCGCAATCTCACCGCAGGCGGCACCTCGGAGCGCATCCGCGTGATGCGTGCAGCTTCTAATTTCTTCGACACGCTCCAAGTACCTCTTCAGCGCGGCCGTGCGTTCTCACCTCAGGAAGAGCTCTCCGGTCAGGGCCAGGTCGCGATTCTCACTGACGCGCTTTGGAGAAATCGCTTCGCATCGGACCCCCAGATTCTCGGCAAATCGATTGTGCTCGATGGCCAACCCTATACTATCGTCGGCATTTCCTCCGCAAACCTTCGCTTCGAAGTCATCAGCGAACCGGCCGCTTTCGTTCCGTTGACGATAGATTCCTCCGTTGACTTTCTTCGCGGCACAGACACGCTTGGCCGCCTCGCGCCGGGAGTCACCGAGCAACAGGCCGGCGCCGAGCTGACGCCGATCCTCCAGCGTGAATTGAAGGCCGACGGCGATACTCGCGACGACGTCGTGCGCGTTACAAAACTTCGCGAGGAGTACACGGGATTTTCCACCGGTTCGCTCTATTTCTATGCGGGAGCGGTCGCACTCGTGCTGCTGATCGCTTGCGTCAATACGGCCGGTCTGACGCTCGCGCGCGGCCTCGCTCGCCGCCGTGAATTCGCTCTTCGCGGAGCGCTGGGAGCCACACGCCCCACTCTTATCCGTCAATTGCTCGTCGAGAGCCTTTTGCTCTCCCTTGCCGGCGGCGCGGCGGGCATCCTTACCGGGTCGTGGCTCTCGCGCGCGCTGGGCCTGATGTTCAATGAGGATAGCCTCCCGCGTTCGGCGCGTGCCTCGCTCGATCCGCGAGTCGTGCTGTTTATCTTCGGCGTGTCGGTTTTGTCCGCGGTGGCCATTGGCCTGGCGCCCGCGCTCTTTGCCTCGCGCGCAGATTTGAACGAGGTCCTGCGCCAGGGCGCTCGCGGAGCCTCTTCCAGCCGCAATCAGCGCACCGCCCGCAGCGCGCTCGTTGTAGCTGAAGTTGCTCTCGGCCTCGTGCTCCTGTTCGGCGCTGGAATTTTTCTCGGCAGCTTCGAGCGACAGCGCGAAGCCCCCCGCGGCTTCGATGCTCCCAATACACTGACCTTCCGCGTCTCGCTCCGCGGCGACCGTTATGCACAGCCCGCGCAATCGCAGCGCTATTTCGAAACTCTGGCCGATCAGCTTCGAGCGCTGCCCGGTGTGCATGAGGTCACGATTGGCAACGGACTTCCGTTAACCGGAACTACAGATTTTTATTCCACGGTCAATATCTCCGGCCGGCCGCCGCTCGACGAAAACGGCGTGTTCGTCATAATCCATCCCGTGGCGCCGAACTACTTTGACGCGCTCCACATGCGCCTCGTCGAGGGACGCGGCTTCGATTCTCACGATGTCCAGGGTTCCGTGCGAGTTGCCATCATCAATCGCAATGCCGTTAAAGAGATTTTTGGCGACGAAGATCCCCTCGGCAAAGTGCTTGAACCCGTCGCGCAACCGAAGCGCGGAATCCCTCCAGAACCTCCGCTGCAAATCGTCGGCGTCGTGGAAAATGCAAACGAGTTTGGCGCCAACGAAGTCCCCTTCAGCAATGTTTATTTGCCATTTGCGCAGCGCCCCGTTACAGCGAATTACGTCGCAATCACTTCAAATCTGCCGGCCGGTTCACTTCTCGATTCGGCTCGAGCAGCTGCGTACGCGCTCGATAAAGACCAGCCGATTTACGACGTGCAGACGATGGACGACCGCGAAGCGCTGTCCGTGCAAGGCGCTAAGAATGACGTATTCCTCATCGGCTCCCTCGCGCTCGTCGGCTTGGCGCTCGTCTCGGTGGGGGTATTTGGCACCATTGCCTATTTCGTCCAGCAGCGCACTCAGGAGTTTGGAATCCGCCTCGCTTTGGGCGCGCAGCCCGCGACCATTCTGCGCCACTCGCTCGGCCAGTCCCTCGGCATCGGC
>DASTCZ010000341.1:0-3275 GCA_035710585.1 Candidatus Acidiferrales bacterium
ACCACGGAATGGTGCTTCGCCAATTCTTCCACTTCGCTCGGCGGTTCATCGCCGTGCAGCTGCACTCCCGTCAGATGTAATGCTTGTGCCAGCGCGTGCAACGCGGGCGGCTGCCAATCGACGAACACGCCGATTCGATCGGCGTATGGCGGCAGCCGGCGAATAATGTCCCACGCGGCCGCGGGCGAGATGCAGCGGGGACTCGGAGGAAAAAAATTAAATCCGAGAGCGTGCGCGCCCTCGTCGAGGCACAGCTTCGCGTCATCGTACGACGTGATGCCGCAAATCTTTACCCGTACCATGTCACGGCGCGCCTAAGAGCTCTCGAAGCGCAGCAGCGGGATCCGGCTGCGTCATCAGCTGTTCCCCGACGAGAAACGCGTCGAAGCCGGCTTCACGCAGTCGGCCGATCTCAGCAGTGCTTCGAATGCCTGACTCGCAGACGGCAATGCACCCGTCGGGGATGTCGTCGATCAAGTCCATCGAGGTTTCGATGTTCACTTCCAGCGTCTTCAGGTCGCGATTATTCACGCCAATGATCTGCGCATCGGCCGCGTTGGCTCGCTGCAATTCCTCGCGGGTATGAACTTCGACGAGAGGCTCCATGCCGTTGCGCCGCCCCAACGCCAGCAATTCGCGTAGCGATTCATCTTCCAGGGCCGCCACGATCAACAAAAACGAATCGGCACCGGCAGCCCGCGCCTCCCACACCTGCCACGCATCGAAAATGAAATCTTTCCTCAATACCGGGATCGAGATTTTTTTGCGGGCGTCCTGCAAATTTCGCAGCGAACCTTGAAAGAACTCTTCCTCAGTGACCACGGAAAGCGCTGCCGCGCCCGCGACTTCTAAGGCTGAAGCCAAATCGGCAGGAACGAAGTTTTCTCGAAGCACACCCCGAGAGGGCGAAGCCTTCTTCAGTTCCGCGATGACGTTAATCCCCGGACGGCTCAGCGCCGCCGCGAAGTCCCGCGCGGGCGGGGCATCTTTCGCCGCCATTCGCAGCACCGTCTCGGGCAAAACTCGCTTCCGGTGCGAGACAGAGGCCCTCCTCGCATCGAGAATGCGGTCGAGCACCGTTCCGGTTCTGGTCTCTGCAGCCATTTTGACAATTCCCAGCCTACACTGGCGCGCAATCTCGCGCAGGGGGATTCAGCCATGCTATGCGGCGCTTTCCGCTCTGTCAATTTCCCCGCCGGACGCGTCCGAGCACGGTCCCAGAGCGAGACCCCTAGAACGCAAAGCCCCTTTCCAGCGTATGATATATAGGACGGGTTGGGCCGAAACGGTACATCGCTCGGTGAGTGGTGGCAAGCGCTCGAAAATTGCATTTTCGCCCGAAGTTACCCGCCTGCGGCGTTGCTATCTGCCGCGTCCGCTTTCGCAACGGGGAATCCCACGAGCGGCCAAGCCAGCCCGGTGCCCGACATGGGGGCGGCGCTAATCGCTTGAGGGTAAACGAGTTATAATGGCCACATACGGCCAGGCAATTGCCATCAAATACTATGGAATTCTGCAATAAAGGAAGCTGATTATGGATATCGCCAGACCATCAATGGCGCGCCAAAAGCGCATTCGAAGAATCATCTACGGTAGCGTCGGCGCTCTCGTCATCGCAGGTATCACGGTCGGACTTTACCGGCTGCATCCCGCCGCTCCGACGGTGGATGCCGCTACGCTTTGGGCCGACACTGTGAAGCGCGGACCGATGCTCGTCCAGGTGCGAGGCTTGGGCACGCTCGTCCCCGAAGACATTCGCTGGCTTACGGCGCAATCAAACGCTCGTGTGGAAAAAATCGTCCTTCGCTCCGGCGCAAATGTAAATCCGGACTCGATCATCTTGGAGCTGAGCGATCCTCAGTTGCAGAGTGATGCCGCCGCCGCGGAAGGCAATTTCAACCAGGCGGCTGCCGATTACGAGAATACGAAGGCGTCGCTGAATAGCCAGCTGATGGCTCTGCAGACGCAGCTCGCGCAGTATCAGGGCACATACAACGTCGATAAGACGACTTACGAAGTGAACAAGCAGAAGCTCGACGGCGGCGTCGGCGCAAAGTACGACGTGGACATCTACAAGGCCCGCACCGAACAGGACGAAGCGCAACTCGAACTGGAAAAGAAAGTCGTCGCGGCATTTGCCGATACTTCGAAAGCACAGCTCGCGTCAGCCCAGGCGAAGCTTGATAGCGCCAAGGCAGCCTACCAATTGAAAAAGGCTCAGCTCGACGCTCTGCACCTCCGCGCCGGCCTGAAAGGCGTGCTGCAATGCGTTTGCACAGCGAGCGGCACTAATATTGACGAAGGCCAGCAAGTGACGCTTGGCACCAATCTTGCGCGCGTCGCCGATCCTACGCGCCTGAAGGCGACGGTCCAGATTCCCGAGACGCAGGCGAAAGATATCGTGCTGATGCAGAAGGCGGAAGTCGATACGCGAAACGGTATCGTTCCCGGCCATGTGACGCGAGTCGATGCGTCGGTGGTCAACGGCACTCGCGGCGTCGATATCTCGCTCGATGGCGCGCTGCCTCCTGGCGCGGTGCCCGATTTGAGCGTGGACGGTACGATCACGACGAACAATCTTCAGAATGTGCTGTACGTTGGCCGCCCGGTGCACGGCGAGCCAAACAGCAGCGTTGGCCTGTTCAAGTACACGCCGGATGGCAGGGACGCCTACCGCGTGACCGTAGCGTTTGGGCTTGCTTCTGTCAACGCGATCGAAATCAAGAACGGCTTACAGGAAGGGGACAAAGTTCTCTTGAACGACATGTCCAACTGGGACGCCGTGGATCACGTTCAGATCAGATAAACCCTGGAGTTTCTGAGGGCGAGAGCGCGGTTCACAGAGCCGCGCTCTTTTTGTTTTCGGTTCAGGCCTGGTTCGCGCCACTTAAAGGGAACATTTCGATTGCTGTGGCGTCTCCTAAATCAATAGGAGCGTGCTGCCGGCAAGAAGGTAGCGCGATTGCTGCGTCCAACGCGGTAAGTAGCAAAGCGATTCGCATCGCGCCCGCCGCTCCCAAGCGCCGAGGAGGCTTTCGATGGAGACCCTCTGGAAAGATATTAAATTCGCTTTTCGAACGCTCTTGCGTAAGCCAAGTTTCACCGCGGTAGCGATACTCTCGCTCACGCTCGGAATCGGCGCGAACACCACGATCTTCACGCTGGTGAAAGCAGTCTTCCTCCAGGCGCTTCCCGTAAAGGACGCGGACACGCTGATCGAGGTCTTTTCCACGCAGGAAAATCGCGGCGGTCCCCCGCTGCTTTATCTCGGTTCG
>DASTCZ010000342.1:0-2869 GCA_035710585.1 Candidatus Acidiferrales bacterium
TCCGGATGCTGCGCAAGTCCCCCGGATTCACGACAGTTGCGCTGCTGACGCTGGCGTTCGCCATCGGCGCAAACACGGCGATCTTCAGCGTTGTGAACGCGGTTTTGATCCGCTCGACACCATACAAGGAACCGAATCGCATCGCCGTGGTCTTGGGCACGAATAGCCTGACGAACACGCTGGACTTGAATACCAGTGTGCCGAATTTCGAAGACTGGCGCAGCCGTAGCCGGACGTTTGAGAACCTGGCGGGATACCGCGAGTCTGACGCGGCGTTCATTGTGAACGGTGAGCCTGACTGGATCGAATTCGCGTGGGTGTACGGCGATTTCTTCGCGCTCTTTGGACGGAGTCCCGTCCTGGGCCGCACGTTTGGGAGCGACGAGCCGAACCCGCACGCGATCGTGATCAGCCACCGAATGTGGGAGAGCCGCTTCGGCGAATCGCAAGGTGTGATCGGAAAGACCGTGATGGTCGGCGGCGTCGATTTCCAGGTGATCGGAGTGATGCCGGAGGACTTCAGTTTCCCGCTGAGGGAGACAGAATTTTGGGCGCCCGCCACGGCGTTGCCCAACTGGCAATCGATTCGGGCCACCCGGCGCGGGGGATTCTTCTCGGTTGCAGGACGGCTTCGTCCGGGCGTTACTCTACAGCAGGCTCGCGCCGAAATGACAACGATCAGTCACCAATTGGAGGCGGCTTATCCGGTAGAGAACCAATACAAGCGCGTCAACATCGTTCCGCTGGCGGCGCTGGTCAATGGTACAACGATCCCGTTCATGCTGATGGTGTTGTTCGGCGCGGTGGTTTTCGTATTGCTGATCGCGTCCGCCAATGTGGCCAACCTTTTGCTTGCCCGAGGCGCAGCGCGGGCGCAGGAATTTGCGGTACGGATGGCATTAGGGGCAGCGAGAACGCGCCTGTTGCGCCAGTTGCTGACGGAGAGCGTGCTTCTTTCCGGCGCCGCGGGCTTACTCGCGCTGCCGATCGCCGCGTGGAGCGTGCGCGCGTTGATTGCCATCGCTCCACAGAAACTCGCGCGGCTGGCCGATGCGCGCATCGACGCCGGGGTGTTGGTGTTCGGTCTCATCCTGTCGCTTGCGACGGGCATCATCTTCGGACTGATTCCGGCGATTCGTATCTCGCGCGATGCCGGCCGGAGAAGTCACACGACGGGGGTCCATGCTCGTGGCTTGCGGCGTACATTCGTTGTCGCGGAGGTGGCGCTGGCGGTGGTACTGGTGACGGGAGCCGGGCTATTGATTCGCAGTTTCGCGGCATTGCAGTCGGTCGATCCAGGGTTTCAGACCCAGCGAGTGATCGCAGCGACGCTCAGGTTCCGTAACGACTACCCGCGAGATCGCCGATACGCTCTTTATCAGGAGGCTATGACGCGATTGGCGCAAGTACCAGGCGTCAGCGCCGTGGGGGGTGTGAGTACGATGTTTTTCTCGGGCGAGCGGAATAAGTTCGGCCTTCGAGCCGTCGAAGGGAAGCCCGAGGAGAAGCAGACCGAGTGGACGGAGATGACTTGGGCGACGGTCAGCGGCGATTACTTCCAGGCACTCGGCGTTCCGCTGCTGCGCGGCAGATTTTTCAACGAAGGCGACACCGCCGGCAAATCGCCAGTGGTCATTATCAATCAGACGATGGCGCACCGCTATTGGCCCGACGAAGATCCGATTGGCAAAGGACTCAAAGGTTTCGATGCGCGTGGTCACAACGATGAATGGGTGCGGGTCATCGGCGTGGTGGGAGATATGCGCAGCAACGGTTTGGAGCGCAAGCCCATGGCGCAACTCTATGAGACCCAGATGCAGTCGCACGACGAGACCGAAGACCTCGTGGTACGCACCAGCGCGAGCGCAAACGTGCTGCGCGACGCGGTTCGGTCGGTCGACAAAGCGGCGGTGCTGTTGAATGTATCGACGCTGGAGGGCCGTTTGCGTGCGCAAACTGCGCCACGCAGATTTCAGATGCTGCTGGTCAGCATATTCGCGGCGCTTGCATTGGCACTGGCAGCCTCGGGGATTTTCCGCATGATGCACTTCGCCGTTGCGCAGCGCACACGGGAGATTGGGATTCGAATGGCGATGGGAGCGCGGCCGGCGAACGTGGTCAGTATGGTGTTGCGTGAGGGCTTTCTGCTGACTGCTATCGGAACTGCGATCGGCCTTGCTGGTTCTTTTTCTTTGGCGCGATCGATGCGCAGCCTGTTGTTCGAAGTCAGTGCCGCGGATCCGGTGACTTTGTGTGCAGTCGCGTCCGGTCTCGGGTTGGTCGCGCTGCTGGCGTGCTATCTTCCGGCGCACCATGCCACACGCATAGATCCAATGGTGGCTCTGCGTTGCGAATGACGCCTCGATTTCATGGGTGCGTTGCTGATTTTTGAGACTGGCCGGCGTCGGCTGGTCTCACGGACTACGGCTCCATCATAGTCGCGGAAAAAGTAGCGGCTAGGCGGCGCTGGTCCTTGCTGGCTGCGGGATCCTCGCAGCATAAATCCTCGGCGCGCCGCGCGATGCGCGTCGATCCTATGATTGCTCTGCGCTACGAGTAGAATCTCGAGCCGGCGAGTCCGATCGCTTTAGTTCTGTGGAAGTCTATCGACATATTGGTAACGGAGTGATAAGCTCCGTTATCGTTTCGCGTCCCCGAGCGATGCTAGGACTCCGTGCTACTGGCACGGCCTGCCTGCGGGACAGGCGGGATCGCTCTTTGAAAACTTAGCCGTTTCGTTTCGCCCTTCGACCAAGAACTCCAAACACAAATTCATTCAAATTGGGAGCGTCCGTAAGTGCTTTAACTGCAACAGTTACGCTACCCCTATCCGTAACCCCTGCATTTGCAACAGCTACAAAAAGGTGGG
>DASTCZ010000343.1:0-24887 GCA_035710585.1 Candidatus Acidiferrales bacterium
GGCTGCATCCTCAGCGCGCTCAAGGCGCAGATCGCCATCCTGCAATCTTCCACCGCCGATCCGAAATCCCGCGGTGACGCGCTGCGCTTCGTCATTCATTTCATCGGCGACATGCACCAGCCGCTGCACGACGTGGATAACAACGACCACGGCGGCAATTGCGTCCCCGTCAGCTTTTTCGGAACTCAAGCGCAGCTCCGCAATCCCCAATCTGAATCCTACGCACCGAACCTGCACGGCGTCTGGGACACGGACATCCTCGTCCGCTCCATGGGCCAGAAAACCGTACAGCAACTCGAGGAAGAGTTGCAGAAGCGCTTTGCAGCTAAGTTCGATGTGTGGCAAAAGTCACTCAACGTCGTTACCGTCGAGACCGGCCCGAACAAAATGGCTATGTTGCAGGGCTTTGACAAATGGTCTTGGGAAACTCACCTTCTCGCAAACGAAGTCACCTACGGCAAATTGCCCGTCCCCATTTCCGTCGAGCCGCCAGTGAAAATCACCACCTGCGCCGACGACAACAATGTCGGCAATCGCCTCTTTGCGCTTCACGAAGATCTCGAGCAGCCCTATCAGGATGCCGCCGTCCCGGTGATCGACGAGCAGCTCGCCAAAGCAGGCGCGCGCCTCGCTGCCGTCCTCAACGCCCTCTGGCCCAGCAACTAGGCGGTCGCGGTGTGCGCCTTGTGGGTCGGGGCTTCAGCCCTGACATTCAAGCTGCTTTGAATTCGGCGGGCTTTAGCCCCGGTGGTCATCCTCACTCTCCGGCCGCCGGTATTTGTAGCGCAGTTACCCCGACGTGCGGTTTTTGCACCCCGATGTTTTTAATCGGGGTATTTGGTCGGGGCACCTGCGGTTTTTGAATTTCCGTTCCACAAGCCGACGTAACCCTTCACACTCGACTCAACCTCCCGAAACAATCCGTCACGACTCCGCGTATCCCTCCCAGAATCCGCAATGCCTTCCGTCGACACAGCTCCGTCTTCCAGGACCGCCGCCCCACCGCCGCAACAAAGCCCACAACACGACGCCTTCGCCCAATCCCTCCGCTCCTTCGGCCCGATCGGCATTTTCGCAATTCTGTTGATCGCGCTCTCTGGCAATTTTTATCTCATCGGCATCGTCGTTCCCGTCGGCGCAATCCTCGTCCTTCTCTGGGTTGTCCTCTCCCACACACCTTGGCGCGAGATCGGCTACGTCCGCCCGAAAAACTGGCCTCTCACCATCGCCTCCGGCATCGTCTTCGGCTCCGCGCTCAAATTCACCATGAAAGCCCTCGTTATGCCCCTCCTCGGCGCGGACCCCATCAACTGGTCGTTCCACTATTTAACCGGGAATCGCGCCCAACTCCCCTTCGCCATCTGGATGATGCTCGTCGCAGGCTTCGGAGAGGAAACCGTCTTCCGCGGCTTCGCCTTCGAACGCTTCACCAAAGCGTTTGGCTCCGGCGCCGCCACCAAATTCGCCGCAGTGGTCCTCACTTCAATTTGGTTTGCCTCAGCGCACTATCGCGGCCAAGGCATCCCGGGTACCGAGCAGGCGCTCATCGTCGGACTCATCTTCGCCACAATTTTTGCGCGCACGCGCAGCATCGCGTTTCTCATGATCGCCCACGCCGCGTTCGACCTCACCGCTCTGATCATGATCTATTTCAACGCCGAAACCCGCATCGCCCACCTTATCTTCCACTGATTAATCCTTCGGGGGTCGGAGCTTTCGCGCTTTATGCGTCCCGATGCTTTCTATCGGGAAGCTCCGACAGAAGTCCAGGATATGTGAACGGGCTTTAGCCTCTGAGGGACGTTCGTCGCCGTGCGGCAGAGCGAAACTCCAATAGCTCGCCCTGTTCATTTCTGGCACATCTCCAAGTCATCATTTCGCCGTTGGAGCGCATTTCCGTTACGCTTATGCAAGACGGCGCCTGTGTCTGCGCCAATCCGAGTTCAATCTGTGCTCCACCGGAAGGAACGACGATGAAAATCGCGAACGCGATGTTTGCTTGCCTGCTGGGATCCGCGGCCCTCTGCGCTCCAAGCGCGGCCCAATCCCAATCTCAATCCAATCCTCAGTCGAATGCGCCCGTCATCAGCATCAACATCCAGCGCACCATTCAGACGGTGGACTATCACTCGAAGGGTTCCACGCGCATTGATTTCCGCGGCACGGCGCTGATGCCCTATGCCAAAGGCGTCGCCAAGATCGAGCCGAAAAATGGCGCCATCGCCATCAGCGCCAATCTCGAAGGCCTCACCACCGCCACGCAATTCGGCAGCGCTTATCTTACCTACGTCCTCTGGGCCATCACTCCCGAAGGCCGCCCCAATAATCTCGGCGAAGTCGTTCTCGATGGCGGAGGCAGCAAAGGCAAAGTCGAAGTTTCCACGCGCCTACAGAATTTCGGACTCATCGTCACCGCCGAGCCCTTCTTCGCCGTCAGCGCCCCCAGCCAGGACGTCATCATGGAAAACGTCGTCCGCGCCGATACCGCCGGCCAGGTTAATACCGTCAACGCGCAATACGATCTTCTCCAGCGCGGCCGCTACGACGATGCCAAACTCCCCGCGCTCCAAACTGCAGGCGAGCCGCTGAGCCTTCTCGAAGCGCGCAACGCCATGCGCATCGCGCAATGGAAGCAGGCTGATAAATACGCGCCCGAACCCTGGAGCCGCGCCTCGGACGCGCTCGCGAGAGCCGAAGACCTGCAAACCAAAAAGCAATCAAAGGCCATCCCCACCGTCGCACGCGACGCCATTCAAGCCTTCGAAGATTCCATCACCATCAGCGTCCGCCGCCAGGAAGACGAACGCCTCGAGGCCGAGCGCAAGGCCGCCGCGGATCGCGAAGCCGCGGGGAAGGCCGCGCAAGATGCCGCCGCGAAACAGAAACTCGAAGCTGAATTAGCCGCCGCCAAGGAAGCCGCTGCCCGCGCGCAAGCCGAGCAGGCGCAGGCTGAATCTGAAAAACAGCGCCTCGCTGCCGAAGCAGCCCGCGCCCAGGCCGATAAGCAAGCCGCCGAATCGGAAAAGCAGCGCCTCGCGGCGCAAAGCCAGGCCGAAGCCGAAGCAAAGGCTCGTGCCGATGCAGAGGCAAAATCCAAAGAAGCGCAGGAATCCGCCGCCGCCGCACTCGCCGCCGCGCAAAGAAGTGAACTCGAAAAGCAGCAATTGCGCGCGAGCCTTCTCGAGCAGTTCAACCGCATTCTGGAAACGCGCGACACTCCCCGCGGGCTCGTCGTCAATCTGGGCGACGTGCTCTTCGCCACGGCAAAATTCGATCTGCGCCCCGATGCCCGCGAACGCCTCGCCAAGCTCTCAGGAATCGTGCTCGCTCATCCCGGACTCAGCCTGAGCATCGAAGGCTACACCGACAACGTCGGCGGCGACGCCTACAACCAGACGCTCTCCGAGCAGCGCGCCACCTCCGTGCAATCTTACTTAGTCTCGCAAGGACTCGACGCCGCCAGCATCACCGCTAAAGGCTTCGGCAAAAGCACCCCCGTCGCCGATAACTCCACCGCCGCCGGACGCCAGCAAAATCGCCGCGTCGAAATCGTCATCTCCGGCGAAGTGATCGGCTCCAAAATCGGCCCCAGCACCAAAAACCCATAAGGTGGCGCGGGCTTCAGCCTGTGGATTTTCCTAACGGGAAGGCGCGAGCTCTACTTATTACAGCTAGAGCCAGAGCTAAACGAAGTTCTCTGAGGCACCGTCACAGGCAAATCAACCTACGCCATCAATTTGACGCCAAGGCGGTAAGCCTTTCACGCAAATCGACAACTAGCCGCGCCGTCTGGCGAGAACTGCTCGGCCAATCGTAGCGATCGGCCCTACGGCTTCGCAGCCGGCTGCCACAGCTCAATCTTGTTCCCATCCGAATCGTAGATCCACGCAAAGTGGCCAAACGATTCATCCATTCGCTTCGGATCGATCTTCACTCCCTCTTGCTTTAAGCGCTCGAGCAAAGCGTCCAAGTCGTCCACGATATAGTCGACCATGAACGCCTGGCTTGGCTCGAAGTACTTCGTGGCGGCGGGAAAAACGGTCCAAACCGTGACGTGTTCCTTCTGCGGATCATCGTGTTCGCGCCACGGAAGCATCGCGCCTGAGCCTTTGTCAGCGAGTCCCAGATGCTTCGCATACCATTCGCGCGTCTGATCGCGATTCGCAGATTTGAAGAAGACTCCGCCGATCCCGATGATTCGCCCGCGCTGCTCCGCCTGAACGGCCGGTTTCGGACTTCCGGGTTGCTGGGATTGCGCTTGCTGCCCGCCTTTCGACGGGCTCGAGATAAGCACCAGCGATCCGAGCAATAGCAAGCCAAGCATAATTTCGCGCCAAGATATTTTTGTCATGCGCGGAGTATACAGCCTTCGATTCGACTGGCGAGAACAGTTCGCCCTTTCTTGACACCCCAAAACCCGCATGCTACGTTCGATGTTCTTCGTGCCACTCCGATTTTTTCATGGCCACAGGAAAAGTTGTGACGCAAGCGACCGCTGAACTCCGCAAAACCGCGCTTAATTCCGTCCATCGCCGCGCCGGCGCCAAAATGGTGAATTTCGGCGGCTGGGACATGCCGGTCGAATATTCCGGCATCATTTCCGAGCACCTCGCCACGCGCACCGCAGCCGGCCTTTTCGACGTCAGCCACATGGGCGAAATCGAAGTCCGCGGCGGCACCGCGCTCGACCTGGTCCAGCACGTTACTTGCAATGACGCCTCGAAACTCGTCGACGGCCAGGTGCAGTATTCCGGCCTGATGACCAAGCATGGCACTTTCGTAGACGATCTCCTCGTCCACAAAATCTCCGATCATCACTATTTGCTCTGCGTCAACGCGGGAAATCAGGACGGCGATTTCGACCACATCCGCAATAACAACGCCATGGGCGCTCAGCTTGAAAATGCAGGCCAGCGCTATTCGCAGCTCGCCGTGCAAGGCCCCAAAGCGCTCGGCATCATGCAACGCCTCACGAAAGTCCCGATCGCCGATCTCAAGTATTACCGATTCACCTTCGGCCCCGTGAATGGCGTCCACTGCCTCATCGCGCGCACCGGTTACACCGGCGAAGATGGCTTCGAAATCTATTTTGAGCCGCAGCACTCCGAAAAACTTTGGAGCGATCTCCTCGAAGCGGGCCGCGCCGACGGCTTAATTCCCTGCGGCCTCGGCGCCCGCAACACGCTGCGTCTAGAAGCAGGCATGTGCCTCTACGGCCACGAAATTGACGAGACCACCACGCCGCTCGAAGCCGGACTCGGCTGGATCACCAAACTCGATAAGCACGAATTCATGGGCCGCGACCTCATCGCCGCACAAAAACAGGCAGGCCTCAAGCGCACCCTCGTCGGATTCGAAATGTCCGGCAAGCAAATCGCGCGCGACGCCTGCCCTGTGCGCGCCGCGGGAAGCGAGATCGGCCGCGTTACCTCCGGCTCGCCCGCGCCTTTCCTCAAGAAAAATATCGGCATGGCTTACGTGCCGCCCGAATCCAGCAAGCCCGGCACGGAAATTTCCATCGGCATTCGCGGCAACGAAGCCGCCGCGCGTATCGTCCCGCTCCCGTTTTACAAGCGGCCAAAATAACCCTAACATCTTGCGTGCCCCGCGCAGCGTCACGCGCGAAGCGCAGACTCATCACGGAGACCAGCGATGTATCCGAGCAATTATCGCTACACCAAAGAACACGAATGGATCGAGGCCAAAGACGGCGCCGGCACCATCGGCATCACCGACTACGCGCAGCATGAATTGGGCGACGTCGTCTTCGTCGAGCTCCCCAAAGTCGGCGCGAAGTTCGACGCCGGAAAATCCTTCGGCACCGTCGAATCCGTGAAAGCCGTCAGCGAGATCTACTGCCCCGTCTCCGTCGAGATCACCGAGACCAATGCCAAGCTCGCCGACTCTCCCGAAACCATCAACTCCGATCCGCACAACGCAGGTTGGCTCATCAAAGTGAAACTCGCCAAGCCCGACGAGCTCAAATCACTCATGGATTCCGCCGCCTATCAGGCCTACATCGACGAAAAGGAAAAGGAAGCCTCGGCCTGATGCGCTATCTCCCGAAGAGCCCCAGCGAACGCCAGGAGATGCTCGCAGCCATCGGCGTTCGTTCGGCGGACGAACTTTTTTCTTCCATTCCCGAACAGTTCCGCCTGAAGCGCAAACTCGACTTGCCTCCCGCGCTCTCGGAAATGGAAATCATCGATTATTTCCGCGCGCGCGCCGCCGAAAATTCTCGCGGCTACACCAGCTTCCTTGGCGCCGGCGTTTACAATCACCATCGAAGCGTCGTTGTGGATACGATTCTTCTTCGCGGCGAATTCCTCACTTCTTACACGCCCTATCAGGCCGAAATCAGCCAAGGCACGCTCCAGGCCATCTTCGAATTCCAAACCATGATGTGCCAGCTCACCGGCATGGACGTCGCCAACGCCTCCATGTGGGATGGTTCCACCGCGCTTGCCGAAGCCGCGCTCATGGCTGATCGCCTCACCGATCGCCGCCGCGTAGTGATCGCGCGCTCTGTGCATCCCGAATATCGCCAGGTACTCGCCACCTACGCGAAAAATCTCGGCATGGAAATCGTCGAAGTGGGCTGGACCTCCCGCGGCCAGGCCGACCTCGCCACGATCCGCGAACTCGTTCACGACGACACTTCTTGCGTCGTTGTGCAGTCTCCCAATTTTTTCGGCGTCATCGAGCCCACCGCAGAGATCGCGCAAATCGCTCACGCCAAAGATGCGCTTTCCGTCGTCGGCATCGCTGAACCCGTTTCGCTCGCCGCCATCAATCCGCCCGCCGATGCAGACATCGTAGCCATGGAAGCGCAGGGTCTTGGCTTGCCCCCCAGCTATGGCGGCCCGTTTGCCGGAGTCATCGCCACTCGCGATAAATTCGTTCGCCAACTTCCCGGCCGTCTCGCCGGACAAACCACGGACAAGGAAGGCCGCCGCGGCTTCGTGCTCACTCTCGCCACCCGTGAACAGCACATCCGCCGCGAAAAGGCCACCTCAAATATCTGCACCAATCAAGCGCTCTGCGCGCTCGCCGTCACCGTGCAGCTCACATTGCTCGGCAAAGAGGGCCTGAAAGAAATGGCGCAGCAGAATCTCTCCAAAGCCCAGTTCGCCGCCGCTGAACTCGCGAAAATTCCGGGCGTGAAGCTCAGCTTCACTGGCCCCACCTTCAACGAATTCGCCATCGAGCTGCCGCGCTCAGTGAAAATCGTCAATCAGTCTCTCTTGCGCGAAAAAATTATCGGCCCGCTTCCGCTCGGCCAGTTCTATCCCGAGCTCACCAAGCATGGCCTCGTCTGCGTCACTGAAACAATTTCCCGCGCCGAAATCGAGCGCTTCGCCGCCTCACTCAAAAAAGCCCTCGCGGAGCCGTTGTAATTATTTTTTTCGGGGGTCGGAGCTTTAGCTCCGACATTAGGCAGCACACCAGCGGGTTTTAACCCCTGAGGAAGAGCACACTGAGGAGCCCATTGACCAACCGCATCAAAAAAGCCGCCCGCCACGTCAGCCAAAACGAAGGCCTCATCTTCGAAAAATCCGCGCCCGGCAAACGCGGCATGGAACTCCCACCGCTCGACGTCCCCACTGCTGACGCCGCAAACGCTCTCGGCGAATTCGCTCGCGCCGAAGTCCCGGGCTTCCCCGAAGTCAGCGAGATCGAAGTCATCCGCCACTTCACGCGCCTTTCCACTTGGAATTACGCCATCGATCTCGGCATGTATCCGCTCGGCTCCTGCACCATGAAATACAATCCGCGCGTCAATGAACACGTCGCCCGCCTCGACGGCATCTCCACCGAGCATCCCTATCAGCCCATCGAACTCTCGCAGGGCTGCCTGCGCATTCTCGAGCTGCTCCAAAAATGCCTCCTCGAAATCACCGGCATGGACGCTCTCTCCCTTCAGCCTTCCGCCGGAGCGCAGGGCGAACTCACCGGCCTGCTTCTGATTCGCGCCTATCTCGAATCGCAGGGCAACGCGCGCAAAAAAGTTTTAATTCCCGACTCCGCGCACGGCACCAACCCCGCAACCGCCGTCATCGCCGGCTATGAAGTTCAAAACATCCCGTCCGATTCGCGCGGACAAATCGACACCGACCAGCTCCGCCAAATCGTCAATCAAGACGTCGCCGCGCTCATGGTCACCAATCCATCCACGCTCGGAGTTTTCGAGCAGCGCATCGCCGAAACTGCTGACATCCTCCACAAAGCAGGCGCCCTTCTCTACATGGATGGCGCCAATATGAACGCCCTCGCGGGCGTCGCGCGTCCCGGCGACTTCGGCGTAGACGTGATGCACCTCAATCTTCACAAGACCTTTTCCACTCCGCACGGTGGCGGCGGCCCGGGCGCGGGCCCCGTCCTCGTCAAGAAAATCCTCGAGCCCTTTTTGCCCGTTCCCGTGCTCGTGAAAAAATCCGATGGCTCGCTCGCCCTCGATTGCAATCGCGCGAAATCCATCGGCCGCGTGCGCGCCTTCGTCGGAAATTTCGGAGTGCTCGTCCGCGCCCTCGCCTACACGCTCGCCTACGGCTCGGGAATGCGCCAGGCCACCGAAGACGCCGTCGTCAACGCCAATTACATCCGCAAAAATCTCGAAGGCGTCTACGATCTTCCCTACTCTCTCCCCTCTATGCACGAAGTTGTCTTCAGCGATTCAAAGCAGAAGCGCCGCGGCGTAAACACCATTGATATCGCCAAGCGCTTGATCGACTACGGTTTCCATCCTTATACCACCGCGTTTCCGCTGATCGTTCCCGGCGCGCTCATGATCGAGCCCACCGAATCCGAATCCAAGGAAGAATGCGATCTTTTCATCGACGCGATGCGCTCCATCGCGCAGGAAGCGGAAGAAAATCCCGATCTCGTCAAAACCGCGCCGCATTCCACGCGCGTCGGCCGTCTCGACGAAGTCGGCGCCGCCCGCAAACCAATTCTCCGCTGGCGCGAATCCAAGTCCTCCTCCGCCGCCGACTAGCTTTTCGCTTTTGATTTTCTGTAGCGCAGGTACCGCGACGTCTTCGGTCGGGGCACCTGCGGTCTTTCGATTGGTTCGCCCCGGACTCATTTTCGATACAATCCCTCGCCGCGCCCGGAATTCGATTTCATCCGTACGCGTACTGGAATGCGCCCCGCCAACCGATATTCACCGTCGAGAGCAGCACGCCGTCAATTCCGCGCCAGGTCGCTCACTCGCGCAGCAATCTCCTTCGTTGTCCTTACCCTCGCCGCCGTTTCGGGAATCAGCTACCGCAGCGCCATATCAGCCAATCCTCCCTCCAGAAGGCCAGCCCCCTCCGCCCCCGAACTCATCATCGCCAGCGCCACCGACATCGGGACGCTCGAAACCTCGCCGAAAATCCGCGGCCGCGACGGCGCCTACAGCGCATTGTTTGACGGACACTACATCTGGCTCTACGGCGACACATTCCTCGAGCACAAAAATGAGAAAGGCCGCCTTCTCATCAGCAACTCATGGTCGTTCGCCGACGAACGCAGCAGCGCGCCAACCCGATTCGCTGGCTTCCGCGAACGCCTCGACAAGTCCGCCCAGCCCACCATGCTTCTGCCCGAGACTTCTGAAGAGACCGTCTACAACGATTCTCACGATGGCGAGAAATGCCGCGTTAAGCCCTGCGGCGCGCGCTTCGCTCTCTGGCCCGGCGCGATGGTGCCGGATCCCGATCGCCACCGTCTTCTCATGTTTTATTCGCTGATCGCCGCTCAACCCGGCGATTTCAACTTTCACTCGCTCGGAAACTCCGTCGCCATCTGGAACGATTTCTCAGCCAAACCGCTGCGTCCACACATTTCCCCCATCGTCGTCGCCGCCCATCCCGAACTGCTCTTCGATCAGCACGAAACAAATTTCGGTTCATCGGCGTTCATCGCGCAAGGAATGCTTTACGTGTACAGCTATTGCGAAGGCCCATCCGGGAAACCCTGCCGCCTCGCGCGCGTCGACCCGGCGCGCGTCCTCGACCGCAGTGCCTGGAGCTATTGGTCCGTAAATCGCTGGTCGCCAAACATCGCCGACGCCTCGCCGATCTTCACTGGCAATGACATCATGAACGTCTCCTTCAATCCCTTTCTCGGGCGCTACGTCGCCATTTATAGCCAGGAGCTCTCTCAACGTGATGGCCCGCACCGCGCCGGCACCGGAAGGACCGTGGTCGGATGAGCTGAAGATTTTTCAGGCCGCGCGCCCGCAAGACGGTACCAACGTCTACGACGCTCAGGCCCATCCCGAATACAGCGAGGATGGCAGCAGGGTCATGTTCATCACCTATTCGCGCGCCACCGCGCCCTTCGCCAGCGAAATTCGCATCGTCCGCCTCGAGTTCGCCCGCAGCTCAGTGCTATCGCCGTAGATACCCTGCTCGGTATTCCAAGCACAAATATCTCACGCGGATATAAACAGCGGGCCTGGACTATATGCTCCGCCCCATAGGCGTTACTTCCCCCGTAAGACCACGTTCCGTCTCTGACGGAAACATCTCACCGAAGGAGGCTGTCCCCAATGCCCGCTCCACAAAAAGCCAAGCAAGGTGTTCTGCTGTTGAGTGAAAAGATGGGCGCCGGTCACGCCGCTGCTTCGTTGGCCAAGTTCATCGAATGGGCCCGCACGCCGCATTTCATCATCACCTACGACCAATCCCTCGGACAGGTCGGCCAAAATCTATGCGACGCCGTACTCGCAAACTGCGAACGCGATTTCGCCACCCTCCAGGATTGGTTCGGCGGGATCACTCCGGGAAATCTTCCATTCACCATTCGAATTCAAGCGGGCTCAAATGGCGCCAGCCACGCCGGTTGCAGTGCCACCGAGCTCTTCTGCGACGATTTCGGCGGCAATAACGGCGACCTCGAAAACATGCTCGTGGTCGCGGAAGCGGACGAGGTTTTCATGGCCAGTCAGAACGCAGGCTGGAGCTGCGGATTCAGCAATGGCGAGGCACTCTCCCGCGTACTCGCCGCCGAGATCTATCCTGCCCAGCTGAACGGCTTCGCTACCGGCTCATCTTGGCTCGGAAGCACGCGGCAAAACTTCGTGGACAACACCGATCCCTCGGACACAAATCCGGTCTCGACCGGCTGCGGCACCCTGTTCATCAATTATCTTCGCTTCCAGTTGGACATCGGCCTCAAGCCCGCCGTCATCGCGGCCGGTGCCACGTTTGAAAAGGGCTTCGAGAAGCTAACCGGCCAGGCAGGCGCCTTTGCCCCGTTCTCCCGTTTGCTTGCGCGCTTTTTCCCTGGTACGCAAAACAACATCCAGAACGACAATCCCTTCCCTCTGCTGTTTACCGACCACTTCTACACCACGTCCCAGGCCGAGCATGACGCGGCCATTCATCCTGCCGCCGCCAAATTCTTCCGCATGTTCAGCCCCGGCAGCGGCGATCATTTCTACACCTCGTCCACTCTGGAACGGGACAATGCTTTCGTGTCCTTTGGGTATCGCTTTGAGGGAACCAGCTTCTTCATCTTCCCGCAGCCCCAGCCAAACACCGTCCCACTCTACCGCCTCTTCAACCCCAACTCTGTCGATCACTTCTATACGACGTCTGCGCCGGAGCGGCAAAACGCGATCCTCAATGACGGCTATCTAAGCGAAGGAATTGCAGGCTACGTGTTCGCCGCTCAACAGCCGGATACCATTCCGGTGTTTCGACTTTTCAATCCGCGGAGCGGCGACCACTTCTACACCACGTCAGCCGCCGAACGGGACAACGCCGTCGCCAAGGACGGATACAACAACGAGGGCACCGCGTGCTTTGCCTATGGCTTCAATAGCTACGCTGGAGAAGGCACCGCATGTCACGTCTTCGCAAATCAGGCTGCCGGCACGGCTCCGGTCTATCGTCTACGCAGCAGCACGACGATCGATCACTTCTACACAATGTCGGCGGCAGAGCGCCAGACCGCAATCGCGCAGTACGGTTACGTTGACGAGGGCATTGCGTGCTATGCCTACCCGAACGCCGTCCCCAAATCAATTCCGCTCTATCGAGCCTACAACGCGAAGAGTGGCGATCACTTCTACACCACCTCCGCCGCCGAGCGCGATAACGCGGTCAATAATCTCGGCTACCAGAACGAAGGCACTGCGGCAAATGTTCTTGCAAGCCCCGGCACGGGAACGACTCCACTCTTGCGCCTTTTCGGAGCCGCTCCCGCCTGGGCGTAATCACGCTCTAGGCACTCGCGGCGACCATTGTCCGGGCATTCGGGGGATGGAGAGTCCCACCATCCCCCGGGTGCTCCCTCTATATTCGCGCCTTCTGTTTACCCTGAGCCCACTCCACCGAGCAAACGGGTTTACCCTCGGCGATTTGCGCGAAGGGTCTTCCGCCCTTGCCCGACGTGCGATTCTTGCACACCGACGCGGTCGGTCGCGGTGTTTGATCGGAGCTCTCTATCGCGAATGGCGGCCAGGTCCTTATCGCCTTTGGTTTCCTCCGCGACGCTCCGCGTTCTCCGTTCCCCTGCGTCAGATTTTGCCTTTGTCTTCTATTTTGAAATTTCAAATCTCAAATTTGAAATCGCCGTTCGCTTTTGCCGCTGTCCTTTATCCGCATTTCACCATCTTGTAGCTGCGAGGTCTCCCGCCGCATCCGCGAAACTCCGTCCGTGATATAAACCACCGATTCGTTGTCACGAATCCTCAAACCATCGTGCGCCCCGTCGTCCAAGCAGTCGGCGTCCGCAAGACCTACGGCTCAACGGTCGCAGTCGATACCGTATCGTTCGAAGTCAATGACGGCGAGATTTTTGGCCTGATCGGTCCAAATGGCGCGGGCAAGACCACCACGATGGAGTGCATCGAAGGTCTCCGCACGCCCGACCGCGGCAGCATTTCCGTGCTGGGTCTCGATCCGATTCGCGACGTCTACGCGCTGCAGCAACGCATCGGAGTCCAACTCCAGCAGGCGCAACTTCAAAAGCGCATAAAAGTTTGGGAGGCCGTCGATCTTTGGGCCTCGCTGTACCGTAAAAAAGCCGCTGACGCCGAACATCTCCTCGCGCAACTCGGTCTTACTGACAAGCGAAACGCCTGGTTCATGAACCTCTCCGGCGGCCAGAAGCAAAGGCTCTTCATCGCTCTTGCGCTGATTAACGATCCGGAATTGGTTTTCCTCGACGAACTGACCACCGGCCTCGATCCGCAGGCGCGCCGCGCCATTTGGGATCTCGTGCGCGGCATCCGCGAACGCGGCAAGACCGTTTTTCTAACCACTCATCTGATGGAAGAAGCCGAGCGCCTCTGCGACCGCGTCGCCATCATCGAGCACGGACGCATCATTGAAATCGACACGCCCGAAAAATTGGTCGCGCGCCACTGTCCTCAACGGACGGTCGTTCTCTCGACGACTCACCCCGGCGCGGAAGAGCTTTTTCGCACGATACGCGGCGTTGAGGAGGTCGTCGGTACCGGCGGCCGCTTCACCATTCGCGGCAGCGGCGAAGACCTCGTGACGGAAGTGATTCACTGTCTCTCCGAGAATCAAATCCGCGTGACGGATTTCCGGACGATTCTTCCCAATCTCGAAGACGTTTTCATCAAACTTACCGGTCACTCGATCCGGGAGTAGGACGAAAAATAATGCTACGCGGACTCTCGAAACTCACTTGGATCGAAACAAAGATATTCCTGCGCGAACCGCTGGGGGCCTTCGGCAGTATCGGCATCCCTGTTCTAGTTTTTGTTGTGACGGGCCGCCTCCTCGGCCGGGGCCTCCCGCCGGCGTCGATCGCCGCGAGCAATTTCATTCATGTCGGACTTCCCGTACTTGCCTCTATTCTCATCTCGTTCAGTGCGGTGTTGTCGCTGATCACCATTATTTCCATTTACCGCGAAGGCGGTATCCTGAAGCGGCTTCGCGCCACGCCGCTCCGCCCGCAGACCATCCTCAGCGCGCACGTGATCGTCAAGCTCATGCTCACCGCAGTCACGCTCGCATTGATGGTTCTCGCCGGCAAACGCTACTACCCGGTTGGCGTTCACGTCCGTTTCTTTTCATTTACCGTCGCTCTCCTCATCAGCACGTGGAGCATCCTGTCCATCGGATTTCTCATCGCCAGCATCGTTCCCACCGCGCGCTTCGCCCAGCCAGTCGGCGCCGTGATTCTCTATCCGACGCTCGGCCTCTCAGGACTTTTTCTGCCCGTGAGTTCCCTGCCGCCGGCGCTTCACGCCGTCGCGCGACTGCTGCCGCTCAGCTACGCAGTCTCGCTGCTCCAGGGCATCTGGAGTGGCGATCCGTGGTCCGCCCATCTCGGCGATGTGGCCGCGCTCGCGGTCATCTTCGCTGTTCTCACCGCGCTCTCCGCCAAGGTCTTCCGCTGGGAGTAATCCGTGGGGCAGACACTCCTGTCTGCCCGCTTCTGTCTCGCTATGCGCTTTCGCTTTTCTGTAGCGCAGGTACGCGCCTTCTGCGCACCTGCGGTTTTCCGTCTTCACCACGCTTGGTTTCGGGCGACTTCGATAACGACGCTAGCGCCAGACTGCGTCATCCTTCCCGGCAAGGACCCTGTCCAGATAAGTCGCGGCGCTGATCAGAGCCAGATGTGTAAATGCTTGTGGGAAGTTGCCGACGTGTTCCCCGCCAGGGCCAATTTGCTCCGAGTAGAGCCCAAGATGGTTCGCGTATCCCAAAAGTTTTTCAAACAGCAATTGAGCCTTTTCCAGCTCGCCAGAGCGTGCCAGACATTCCACGTACCAAAACGAGCATGCAGTGAAGCTGCCCTCGCCGCCTGGAATTCCGTCCACATGGGTGCGTTCCGCCTCGTAGCGATGAACGAGAGTATCTTCGACCAACCGTCCTTCAATCGCTTTCATTGTTGAGCGCCACATCGGATCCACGGGGCTGATGAACCGCATGAGCGGCATCAGCAAGACTGAAGCATCCAGATCCTTGGTCCCTCTCGACTGCACGAACGACTGCAATTCCTCATCCCAGAAGTTCGCAAAGATATCCTCTCGAATCGCGTCGCGCGTCCGCACCCACGCGTCGGGCGCCGAAAGGGAGCGTTTCTGAGCGAGCCGCAACGCTCGATCGAAAGCCACCCAGCACATCAAACGGGAGTGCAGGAATTCTCGCGCCGGGCCACGAATCTCCCATATACCGTTATCGGGTCGTTGCCAGTTCTTGCTAAGCCACTCCAATAGACGCTGAACGTCTTGCCACCCGGCCTGGGAAATTGCGTCCCCGTATTTGTTTCCCAGATATATGGAGTCCATCATTTCGCCGTAGATATCCAGTTGGAGCTGCTGATAGGCCGCGTTTCCGATGCGCACGGGCCGCGAATGCTGATACCCCTGCAGATGTTCAAGCGTCAGCTCATCAAGCTGCTTCCTGCCGTCAATTCCGTACATCACCTGCAACGGTCCGCGTTCCGCATCGTCGCTGAGCCGCCCCTTCAGCCAGTCGATGAACGCCTCGGTCTCTTCCACAAAACCCAGCCGGATCAGTGCGTAGAGCGTGAACGTCGCATCTCGCAACCAGGTGAAGCGGTAATCCCAATTGCGCACTCCGCCAATTTGTTCCGGCAGGGAAAAGGTCGGCGCTGCAATCAGCGATCCATGCTCGCGGCTGATCAGCAACTTCAACATTAAAGCTGACCGGTTCACCATCTCGCGCCAACGGCCCTTGTACTTGGATTTCGCAATCCATCCCTTCCAGAAACGCGCCGTCTCCCGGAAGCGCTGCTCGACAAACTCCAGCTCGGGTTGCTGTCCTTCCGGGCGGACTGCGCCGAAGACAAAAGTTGCCCTTTCTCCGGCTCGAAGGCTGAACTCGGAGATTGCATCTTGGGATTGTTGTCGCAGGGCGCTGTTGGAGTACAACGCCAGTGCAGGACAACCGTCGCTCGCAGGCGAAAAAATCGCGTTGCGCTCTTCGATCCTCACGGTGTGGCCGCACATCCCATAGTTAAATCGTGGCTGGCACCGCATTTTGAAATCCACTTGACCTCTGATCACGGCCACAGTCCGCACAATCTCGTTCGGTTGTTCCTCGTCCGTACCAATCGGCATGAAGTCAGTCAGTTCCGCCACGCCCTCCTCGGCAAGAAATCGCGTCAGCAGAATATTTGTGTCCGGCAAATAGAGCTGCCTTACGCGCTTTTTTTTGAACTGCGGCTCGATCTGAAAACAGCCTCCTCTCTCATCGTCGAGCAGGGCCGCAAACACGGTGGGAGAATCGAAATTGGGATAGCAGAGAAAATCGATTGAACCGTTTACGCTCACCAGCGCAATCGAGCGCATATTGCCAATCACTCCGTAGTTCTCAATCGGTTCGAAGCTCATCGGTGTGAGTCGGGTTCGCGGTGGGATTCTATCTGATCCGTCTGATCCGTGTGGCGCGCAAGAACCTGATCAGCCTGCGGGTGGGGCAGACACTCCTGTCTGCCCGCTTTTGCCTCGCCATTCGCTTTCGCTTTTCTGTAGCGCAGGCCTGCCCGCCGTGGCGGGTACCCCGACGTACCTGGTCGGGGGCACCTGCGGTTTTCCGAACCATTGCACGCGGCGGATCTCGTTCCGCCAGGCCTCTCGCCTTTGCCTTTTCGGGGGTCGGAGCTTTCGCGCCGGGCGTTTACCCGCCGTGGCGGGCGTCCTGACGTTTTTGTCGGGAAGCTCCGACATGTAGACGCCAACTAGACGGGGCTTTAGCCCCTGAGGATAGCCGCGTGCCTCATGCCTGCCCGCCGTGGCGGGTTCGTCCCTATCAGGGGTGCGGCTTTTCTCATATTGCCCCAGGAGGTGGGAGCTTTAGCTCCCACGTATCAACCTCGCAGAGTTGAGGGCTCTAGCCCCGAGCCGGGTGCTCCATGTTCGTCCCCGTCAGTGGCGAACGTGGGGATTCTGTCTTCGTTTGCTTTGGTTTGTTTTGGTTTGGTTTGATCTTGTTTTGGTCTTATCTTGAAATCTCAAATTTCAAATTTGAAATCGCTTTTCGCCTTGGACTTTGCCTCATGTAGCTCGCCCCGTCTCGTAGGGGCGAGGCCTTCTGTTTACCCTGAGCGATTCATGCCGCGTGCTCCATGTTCGTCCCCGTCAGGGCGAACGTGGGGATTCTGTCTTCGTTTGGTTTGGTTTTGGCTTGGTTTTGTTTAGGTCTTATTTTGAAATTTCAAATTTCAAATTTGCAATCGCTTTTCGTCTTGGCCCTTCCCTCATGTAGCTCGCCCCGTCTCGTAGGGGCGAGGCCTTCTGCATTCGAGTTGCTGGCCTCCCTGCATCCCTGCCTCTTCCTTCTTACCTCTTCCCTCCAAACGCCCTCGCGTGTTTCAACTCCCCGCTCTTCACCGGCAGCGCCGCCCCGAGCGCCAAAACCATAAAATGCTCTCCCGCGTATGGAGACGTGAATCCCGCGGCCGCCGCAGCATCGAAGCCAAATCGCCCGTAATAGCCCGGCTCGCCGAGAACAAAAATCGCCTCCCATCCATCCTTGCGCGCGCGCTCCACCGCGCTCCTGATCAAGGCCGATCCGATGCCACACCGTTGTCGCGCCGGCGCCACCGACACAGGAGCGAGCGCCAGCGCCTGAAATGGAGCCTCCATTCTCGATAGCAAAACGTGACCGGCAATCTCGCCATCTTCCTCGGCGACGAGGGTCACGACGCAATCGCCCGCGCGTCGCAGCTCTTCCACAAGATCCGCTTCGCTCCGCCGCCCAAACGCCGCCGACACGACTCGATACACCCCTTCCGCATCGCTCGCCTTCTCGTCGCGTATCTCAATCATCTCCTGACCTCAGCAATCGCGTAGTAGGTCGAACGCCGGGTGCCCACCCGCCGGGGCAGGCTTCCGCATTGTGTAGCTCGCCCCGTTTCGTTGGGGCGAGGCCTTCTGTCGTCCGCGAGTACTCGCCGTGTCATCCTGAACCCCCGCGTATTCCGCGGGGTGAAGCCGAAGGCCCGCGCTAGCGGGGATCTGCTGTTGAATCTCGCATCGCTTTTATTCCTTTGAAATTTCAACTTTGAAGTCGCTTTTGGTTGCGTGCGCTCCGCGCGCCGCTGTCAGTCCGGAATTCTGCGCGCTCTGCGGCCCCGTCGAATCTCCCTTACGCCCAACCAAATCGAAACCACCAGCAGCGCGACCGAGGCCAGAAAGAACCGGTTACCCCTCGAGACGTACAGCGGTTTCAGGGGATCCCGCGGAAAATCGGCGGCAAAGTACCAGGAGGCGGCTGCATTCGCCAACACAGCAGCTAACGCGAGCGATGCCGCAATCCCGACCCATATACCGATCGTATGAATTCTTGAATTCATCGCGTCAGCTCAGCCGACGTGCCCCGCGCTCCTTCCCCTGAGCCCGCCGAGGGGTGCTAGGGGGCCATCACGTCTTTTTTTTGCCTCCCTGCTTCCCCGCCTCCCGCCCTCACGTCCCTCCAACCATCGAGTTCACCCGCTTCCTGAACGCCGGGTCCCGCAGCAGCGCCTGAAACGAATCATCCGACCGCGGATCAGGAATTCCTTCGCCCGGAATGCTGTTCGCCTTTCGGTCGTACGCTTTCTGCAGATAAATCAGCGCATTCTCGCCGTCGCGTTTCTCGCCGAAATAGCAGGCCATGTTGTAGTAAAACATCGGAAATTCCGGCGCGCTATCGATCCCGTATTGAAACGTCTTCCGCGCGTTTTCCAAATCTCCCGTCATGCCGTACGCCATCCCGAGATTGTCGATTAACACCAGCCAGTAGTTCCGCTCCATCTGCCGATGTTCTTTTTCCAAAGCAAGCGCCTGCTCGTAAAGCGGAATCGCGTCCTTGAACCGGCTCACCAGGTAATATCGGCTCCCTTCGCCGAAATACTGCATCGAGCTGCGTCCTGAACCCGAAGGCGGAGCCAGCGTCACCACACCCGCTTGCGATGGCACGGATTGCACCGTCACGGATTGCGCCAGTTGATTCAGCGCCGGCAGATCGGCATCCGTAAATGGCGTCTTCGAAATATGAACGTCCACGTACACGCGATCGCGCCGAAAACAGATCCATCGATTTTTCTGTTCGATCGGCAGGAACGTAAAATCCAGAATCGATTTCTCGCCTTCATCCCACAGCCGCTCATCGGCGCGCCTCAGCCCCGGAAATTTCCCCCCCGTGGCGTCCGCCGGCGTCTGGCTCATCCGGGCCGCGTTCACTTCCTTGCAGGAATGCCCCGTTTCGCCCGCCGGCACTTCCTCCAGCGTGAACGAAATGATGAAATGCGTGGAATCGTTGATCAGCTCCGCGTACCGCCGCCCATCGGGCTTGATCTCGTTGATTTCCGTGTGAAAGCCGCCCGAATTGAAGGTCACTCCCCAATCCCTGTTCGGAGCCGCGATGGTCACTGCCGGCGCATTTTGCAGCGTCACGCGCGATTGCGCGCGTACTTCCGCGGAGCAAGCAACGATGCAAATCAGTCCAAGACTGCCGCACAGCGCCGCAGATTTGGCCTTGCTAGGAGTAAACATGTGGGACCGCCTTGTTGAAGTCGATTCATTTCGACTCTAGCACGGGGTCCCGACGCGAGCGGTGTCGTTTCCATGACTATTACGAGAGACTAACTACCCCGAGTCGCTCCCTTCGTCGTTAGGGTGCGCCTCTGGCGCGGGCTTTCGCGCTCTGTGCGTCCCGATGTTTGTAATCGGGGCTTTTGATCGGGGTGATCGGCTGGGGCGATCAATCGAGGCCCGCTCGCTCATCGCCTATCTCAATCATCGCCGCAAACCCGCCCCGGCGCAATTTAAACAAGTATCTTCCACGTGTAGTATAATTGTGTTACGGTACGCGCTCGGTTTCTGACAGGTCATACATTAAATAGGAGGTATACTCGATGCTGACGAGGCGATCGTTTGTTGCCGGTCTGACCACACTTGCAATCAGCAGTAAGCTCAGAGCGACTCAGTCCTGCGGTGTTCTTTTCAATGGCGTCCCAGCCTGCCGCGCCGAAGTGGATCTTTCGAAAGTACTTCTATCGATAACGAGGCAACAATGCGCCGAATGGTGTTGGGCCGCAAGCATTGCGATGATTTTTAGACTTTACGGCCATCCCATTGATCAGAAGCAGATTGTGCTTCAGACTTTCGGAGATGTAGTTTGTCTACCAGCTGGAGTAACGAGAACCATTACCTCGGCGCTTAGTAAGAAATATAGGGACGCCACCGGACGATTCTTCACCTCAAACGTCGTCGCAGCGTATGACGCTGAAAACGGAATAAACGATATTACGAACACGTTTATCGTGAACGAGCTCCGAGACAATCACCCGCTCCTTTACTGCAACAGATCGCACGCCATGGTTCTCTGCGCGGTGGATTTCATACCTACGATGCTCGGCCCAGACATTCGCGCCGGAGGAGTCGCCGATCCTTGGCCGTTTAGCCCAGCCTTGCATAATCTTTCCGTGCCAGAATTGATTGCCGCAAATGCGTCTCCACTGGGCCAGATGACATATCTGGCATCGGTGCGTGTCGAGGATGCAGATCCAGACTAGACGGGAAGCGAAACGTCAGCTAACGAGGTCCTCTCCCTGCGCTGCAGCTGACTCATCCTGCTTCCGCGTCGACACCCGATTTGCAGTTATTTCTATGGTGATGTAATGCTTCGCGTTAGCGTAATCGGCACCAGTTGCGTGGCAGGTGTAATTTTTATGGTTCCCTTCGCGATACCACCTGCGAACTGAAGCTCCATCACAGCCCAAGTGGAGGCTACAGTCGGCATAGTTCCAGTAACCGTTCCGACGGTGGGCGCGTTCGAAGCCAACACAAGACTGATTCGCATGTCCGGCGGGTCGACGTTATTAAGTTGAGACACACCTGTAGGAATATCAAAAAAGTTCGTCGCCGACGTTGCAGCTTGTGTGAACTTGCAGATAATTCCCGCCGCCAAGGCGTTTCGTAAAAACTGCACGCTCCCAATCGTTCCACTAGGCGACGTAGCTATCCATTGACCCTCAAGCGACTCGATCAGTCCCTGCCCTTGTGGAGCATTCCATAGTGCGTTAGACCGGGCCAGTTTGACCTGATTGGCATATGTGTCCCTAAGGGTACTATTGGCGATCGACGTGAGCTCCTTCTCAGCATCCTCAAACCGCGCTAATCCATTCGTGATGTGATTCCGATAGATCTCATTCTGCCCCCAAAAAACTGCCACATTTGCGCGGTTATAGGCCCCAATATCATCCTGGTGACCCTTCCATGCCTCGAGAGCTCTGCGGTATTCCTCCGAAATGTCCGCATCCCGTCCTTCTGCAGTAAGGATATTCGCCAACTCGATGTGGGAGCTCGCAAGGGTACCTGCGTCAATCAGTTTTGAATTCGTAGCCTCCCTCACAAATTGCTCTGCGGCCAGCAGGTCCCCGTCGAATTGCTTCTCGTACGCAAGCATGAGCAGCATTGAAGCTGGAACGGTGCCGTGAATCTGTTTTATGAGATCGGTGAGCTCTGCCAACAGAATAGTCCGCTTAGAGTTAAGGGCAAGAATGTCTGAATTGTCAGAATTCCCAGCGCGTTGATGCTCTGCTTGAGTCGCTTGTTGCTCACGTCGTGTGTCCGCAATCTCAACCCCCAATTGTTGAGCCCGTTCGAGCCGCTGCTGCACATCCTCTACATACTGGTGCCAGAGCGTTAGCCCCAAGCTAAGCACGGAGAGCATCAGAGCGAAGTTAGCTCCCTTCAGCCACCAATATCGCTTCGAGCGGGCGGCGTGTTTTTCAAGAGCATCGATTCGATGGCCAAGGTCTTGACTGGGATGGACAGGGCCTCCAGATAAATCGGATGTGACAGAAGAATGTGTTGTCATGGGCGTACACTATAAATCATGTGTCCATATGTCAAGTAGGCATAATGAAGAGACGCTGATGGTTCCAAGCGGGCGCGTCAGGGTGCAAAGCTGTCGAGGATCTCCGCCAAATCGGGCGGATTGCTGCACGTCCGTCTAAGCGTCCCTGCCTAGCTCGGTCGGGTTTGCTCGCCACTCAAGCGGTCGTTATAGCCACAGCCGCGCATTTCGCCGGCTGCGGAATGCTCCCCTCCGGGACGTCGCGACGATCCCCAAAAGCGCCTCGCGGCCCTTCTGTAAAGACAGACGTGCGTAAGGTGCTAAAACGATCTGGTAAGAGATTCAAAACGATGAACGAAGCGTTCGACAATCTGGTCACCAAGAATCGCCGGAGGAGGCCAGATAATCGTCGGTTCGATAACAGGACAACATTGGACAGTGACGTCATTCCAGCTCTGATCAGGAGTAAGAAAGAGGGGAGGCCTATATTTCTTGTGGGACTTTCGTTTCCATCTGCAAGTAGCAACCTGAAAACAGAGATGCCCAAGAGAATAAGTGAACACGTTAATCTCAATCCGTTGAGGTTCATTGAAGGCGGTTTCAGTGTAATAGGCCTTGAAAAGCCCCTTTGCAGTTCCGAGACACGCAAGCCAAATTTGAACTCCCGCCGGAATCGAAAGCGACTCTCGAAAGGAGCGCCGCTCCGCATAGCTAAAAAACGGTTTTCGATTATCGTGAGAATGATCCGCCACAATGGCTTTCATGAACCCGAACGCAGCGATCGTGGAGCACTCTCGATGATCGAGCTTCCTTTCCTTGGCGCTGAGTCCCATATCAAAAGCGATGGACTTCGTTCGGTTCGTAAGATCACTCATCCATTCGTTATTGCAGGGCGCACAGACTACTTTTGTTTTGTGATTGAGGGACTTCGATTTCCAGACCTTTTCGGTTCCGTCGACTCCCTTGACGCGGAATCTGAACAAATTCGAACGACTAGCCCTTCCGAACCAATCGTCCCAGATGTGCTCGCCACTTTCGATGGGAGCGGGACAGAACGCGCATGTAAAAGTCTTTCCCATAATCACTTCGCATAATTATATCCTTAGCTATCCGATTGTATTATCGCCACAATTCGAGCCTCGACACCCGCCGCCTTCATTGCTTGGCCTGCTCCAACAGGCCGTCTCGGAAAAACCTGTTGACATCCCAGTACCCGTTGTGCTAGAGTATTTTTGCCGCCCACCGACGTAAATTATTCACTGAGGTGTGTGCGCTCATGTCCGGTTCTCCGCGTCTCGTGTTTACCCCGACTAATTCGATCCGGGCCGCCACATTCCCTTTTTCCAACGATAGTTCCGGGAAGTCCGCCAAATTCCCGATTTGGGCTCGCCTCTATCTCCTTTGTTTGCAATACGGGCGTACATTCTTGGAGCGTATGCACCTTGTTTTCATCAACTTAACCCATTTTGATAGGGGGGTACCCCCCTTCCCCTCGAAAGGCCGACTGGCAGGTGCTGATCATGGGCGCGAAGCCGAAACCTTCGCCGGGCAGAACTCCGGCGATGGCGATGGCGAGTTAATGGAGGGCGGCTTAAATTTGGTCAGCGAGTGAAACGGATGGAGGCGATGAATTGCTGGAAGGTGGGATTGTAATCGTCGAATTCAGCGGCCGGCGCGACGCAGATGAAATACAGCAGATGCGCCCAGCTCTGTGAATTCGGAGAATCAGAAGGATCGTTTCGCAAAATGGTGATGAGCAAATCTCTTTCGGAGCCGCCGCGCGGAGAATCGCCCTCGAGCGTAACGCTCAGCGCCGCTTCGCCATCCACGCGGATGCGCACCGGCGAGCCGGACGCGCGCATGCCCGGATTTTCCTTGCGTAGCGTCGCGACCAGCACATTCGTGGCGTCGTCAAGCGAAGAGCCGGAGTCAACATCCTGCCGATCGACGAGAATGCCGTACGCGACATTCTCCGCGCCCTTCGAATCCGTGATTATCGCGTTCGGCGGCATGAAAGAAATCTCGCCGGACTTCGCGTCCGCGGCCGCAGACGAATCTCCGGCGGCGCCCGGATCAGCCGCGCCGCTGGAATTACTGCGCGGCGTCCTCACTTCCCAGTTCGCGGGATACTCCGCCCGGAATTCGATTCCTTCGTACCGGCGCGTATCCTGCGAAGGCAGCGGCGGCCTTCCCGCAATCGCGGGATCGCCGGCAATTGGCGGATTCTTCTTTTTTGGCGGAGGAGGTGGCAGCGAAAGCAGGTAGCGGCGGACATCGCGAAACGCCTGCGAATCGCGCACGTAATTTTCGGGCGGTCCGCCCATCTTATCGACTTCTTCGTTGATGCGGTCGAGGCGGTGCTCGTAATTCGGATGATCGGCGAAAAATTCGACGGGCTTCTTCCCTTTCTGATCGGAATCGAGCTGCTCGAAAAATTGCCCGAGCGCGCGATTGTCGTATCCCGCGTCGTGAAGAATTTGCGTGCCGACAACGTCGGCTTGCGTTTCCGCCGTGCGCGAATATTTCAGCAGCGTGGCATTGATCGCCAGATTTCCGCCGATCTGGCTCGCAATTCCCGCCGCGGAACCGCCGGCAACAACGCCGCCGATCGCGCCGACTGCACCCCAGATTTCCGCTTTCGTCGCTTGATTTGTTCCGTGGCGCAGCGCGGCGTGCGAAATTTCGTGCGCGATAATTCCCGCGAGTTGCGCTTCGTTCACGGCAGTTTCAATCGCTCCGCGATAGACGAATACAAATCCGCCGGGAAGCGCGAACGCATTGATCTCGCGCGAATTGAGGCAGTGGAATTCATAGTGGAATTTCGGTCCCGGCGCGACCGCCGCGAGGCGCTGTCCGAGATCGTTCAGGTAATCGTCAACGCGGCGATCGTTGAGCATCGGCATTTGCCGCTCGACTTGCCGCGAGACCGCGCGTCCGAGTTGCACGTCCTGATCGACGGAATATCGATCGATTCCGGGCTTCACTTGCGTGCGGCCGTCAGCGGGCTTGTCCTGCGCGGCTCCGAGATCGAGTCCGCACAAAGGAATCGCGATCAGCGCCGCGCAGATGAGCGCCGCGATCGAGCGTTTCCAGGCGTGAATTGGT
>DASTCZ010000344.1:0-4270 GCA_035710585.1 Candidatus Acidiferrales bacterium
AAGAGTGCCCGAAGCATCTGCAACATCGGTCGCGCGTTCGCCGGTGAGCTGAAATCGCGCGTAATCTTTCGGCAGCATCACCGAGCGCACACGCGACCAATTCTCAGGTTCGTGCTCGCGAACCCAAAGCAATTTAGTCAGAGTGAAATTCGGCAGCGCGGGATTGCAGGTCAATTGGATTATGCGATCCGCGCCGATCTTCGCGTTCAGCGCGTCGCACTGACATTGAGTGCGAACATCGCACCAGATCAGCGCGGGACGAACAACATTTCCGCGCGCATCGAGCATCACTGCGCCGTGCATTTGCCCGGAAAAACCGACGCAGGAAATTTCGCCGCCGCGAAGTTTTCCTTGCGCGAGCGCAGCGCGAATCGCGAGTTTCGCCGCGCGCCACCAATCTTCCGGATCTTGCTCGGCCCACCCAGGTTTTGCCGACGAAAACGGCGCGTGCTCGCTCGTCGCGGACGAAATCACGCGGCCGCGCTCATCGACAATTACGGCGCGCGTTCCGGTGGTTCCGACGTCGATTCCGAGCAGCATCGCTCGTTTCTATCACGCCCGCGCTGCCGAATCGAATTCGAGACGCGCAGCGCCGAATTACTTTTCCACGAAATCGCCGCTATGGTTCGATCGCGGCGGTCACGTGATTTTGTTTCAACGCCGCGTTGAACGCGGGCGTTTGCGTAGCGGTGAATTGTTTGAATTCATTTTGAATCTCATTTAGCTGTTGCTTGAATTCATTGTTCACCGCGATTTGCTGCGCCGTCGGCGCCATGTCACCGCCGCCGCTGCCGGAGCCCGGAGTTCCGACCATCGGGCCGACCATCCAGCTGATTCGTTCGTAGAGCTGCACCGGCTCGCGAAACGCGTCTTCGCTGCGGCCGGTGTTGTGAACGTCGATGAGTTTTCCTTCGAGTTCGACGACCTTTTTCTCAAAGTCCTTCGCCGCGCTGATCGCCGCGGAATATTTATCGCCGCTCGAATTGAGCATCGTGACGAGGTCTTCCACCTGGCGTCGCGTCCATTCGAGATGATTGATCATGTCCGCCGCTTGATTTTCCTCGGCAAGCACTTCTCGCGCGAATTGCACCTGCGCACGAATGCTTTCGGCCGTGCCCGTGGAATGCGGATCGGGCGCAACGGCGAGTTGCACGGTTCCATCGTGAGCGCCCGCTTTCACTCGCACGGTGTAGACTCCGGGCGGCACCACCGGGCCGGAAGGCGGAATGCGCGTTCCGTACGCCGCGTAATTGTGGTGCGGCTCGGCCCACGGCGCGTCAAACGGCGTCGTCTGCATGCGCACCGGCGAGCCGGGTTCGTAACGCAAATCCCACCAGACGCGATTGAGTCCCGCTTGCCCCTCCACTTTAAGCGTCCGGACGATTTCCGTGCCGCTGCTGATGGTGATCTCGATGTCTCTCTGCGGAGCGGCGAGACGGAAATTGATGTCAGCGCCGTACTGCGCGTTTTCTCCGGTCACATGGCCGCCGACATCCGCTTCACGGCCATCATCGGTGTGCCTGAATCGGAAAGCAGGTCGCGGTTTGAAGAGATGAAAGTCCTGCGATTGCGCTGCGTCCCATTCGCGAAGGGGAGTAACGTCGTCGAGGATGTAAACGCCGCGTCCGTGCGTGGCGATGACGAGATCGTTGAATTTTTGTTGCACCTGAATTGAATACACCGGTGCGGGCGGAAGATTATTTCGCAGGCGCGTCCAGTGTTCGCCATCGTCCCAGGTGACGTAGAGCGCGTTATCGACGCCCAGATAGAGCATTCCTTTGCGGACGGGATCTTCTGTGATCCAGTGCGCGCTGCTGTTCATTCCTTTCGGCACGCTCGCGGTGATGAGCTTCCACGTCGCGCCGAAATCGGTGGTCTTGTACGCGCGCGCTTCGTAGATTCCGACGTGCTGCAAATTCACCGCGATGTAGCAGGTGCCCGCGTCGAAATTCGAAGGCGCAACGTTCCAGACGGTTCCCCACGCGGGAAGATCGGAAATATTTTTTGTGACGTTATTCCAATGCCCGCCGCCATCCTGCGTGACGTTGACTTGCCCGTCGTCGCTGCCGGTCCAGATCACGCCTGCCTTCACCGGCGATTCGGCAATGGAATAAATCGTCGCGCCAGAAAAGGTGACGAGATCGTCGGACGTAATTCCGCCGGAATCGCCTTCGTGTTCGGGATTATCTGCCGTCAAATCGCCACTGATTGGTTTCCACGATTGACCTCCGTCGGCGGTCATGAAAACGACTTGCGCGCCGATGTAAACGCGATTGTGATCGTGCGGAGAAATCGCGACGGGAGTGATCCAGTCCCAGCGATACTTCATATTTTTCGGCGCCCATCCATACGAAGTGATGGGCCAAGCGGTGACGTCGCGCGCCATTCCGGTGCGGAAATCCATGCGATAGGTGCGGCCATTGTCGCAGCCGGACCAAACAATATTACCGTCGGTCGGATCGGGCACGGCCATGCCGTCTTCGCAGCCGCCGGTGCCGGTGATATAGCCGAGTGAAATTCCGCCGCCGCGTCCTCCGCCTCCGCCACCACCACTCAAGACGTTGCTCGGGATGCGGAACGAGGAGCGGTCCTGAAGATTGCCCACCACGTTGTACGGAATTTCGTTGTCCGCGAAACCGTGATACGCCTGCGAAATCGGCAGGACGAAGCGCTGATAACTTCCGCCGCGATTGTTGCTGATGCTGATTCCCGCGTCGTTGGCGATGAGCACGCGGTTCGCGTTGGTGGGATCGATCCAGACATCGTGATTATCTCCGCCTGCGGATTCGAGCCCGCTTGCGGCAGGAGGGCCCGCCGTTGGTTCGCCGCGGCCGCCGCCTCCGCCACCCGCGCCACCGGGCTGAAAAACGGTGTTGCCGCCATCGCGCGACATGCTGAAAGAGACGGAGACGAAGTAGAGAAGATTCTCGTCGTCGGGCGAAACCGCGAAGCGCGTGTAATACGGCGCGCGCTCGTCGGTGACGTGCGTTTGATTGACGAGCGTCCATGCGCGGCCGCGATCATCGGAGCGATAGAGGCCCGGAGTCGTGTCTTGCATCAGTGCGTACACGCGATTGGGATTGTTCGTGGCGATTGCGACCGCAACTTTTCCGATCGGATGATCGGCGGCGGGAAGTCCGCGGCCGGAGATTTTGTTCCAAGTGCCGCCGCCATCGCGGCTCACGTAGACGCCGCTCGAAGGGCCGCCGCTATTCAAATTCCAACGGTGGACTTCAACCTGCCACATTCCGGCGAAAAGCGTGCCCGTGTCGCTTGGATCCATCGCGAGATCGGAGCAGCCGGTGTTGTCGTCAACGTAGAGAACCTGCTGCCAATTTTTTCCGCCGTCTGTGGTGCGGAAAATTCCGCGCTCGTGCTGCGGCTTGAACGCCTGGCCAATGGCGCAGACGAAGGCGCGGTCCGGATCGTGCGGATCGACGATGATGCGTGCGATGTGGCCTGTTTCTTCGAGTCCGATGTGCTGCCACGAGCGGCCAGCGTCATTGGACCTGTAAACGCCGTCGCCCATCGTGTAATAGGGACGAATCAGCCACGGCTCGCCCGTGCCGGCGTAAATCACGTTGTGCGCAGAGGGCGCCATGGCGAGCGCGCCGACGGCAGAAACATTTTCCTGATCGAAGACCGGATTCCACGTCGTGCCCGCGTCAGACGTCTTCCAGATGCCGCCATCAGCCGCGCCGATGTAGACGACGCTGGAATTTCCCGGCTCGCCGATGATAGTGGCGACGCGGTTTCCTTCCGGCCCGATGAAGCGGAAATGCAGAGCGCCGAGCGGCCCACCGCCTTCCCCCTGGACTCCTCCGCCGCGGCGCCCTTGCGCCGGAGAGACAGCGGGGAAGAGAAGTCCGATTGCCGAGAGCACGAATGCCGAAACAACCGCAGAGTTCGCCGCACCAACACGATTACGCATCGCTTGTCTCCTTGCCATATGTGAAGCGATAGCGCGCGCGAAGAATGCGCACGCGATTGAGCGCCGACACGCCACATCAATAGAGAATTGCGGCGCTAAACTATCGCGGCAAAGAAGCGACGGCAAGGAGAAATTGGGCACTGGAAGGTTGCGGCTCACGGGTTCAGCCCTTAGAAAAACAGGGCGGGGGGTGTACCGCCTCCCCCTTCTGGGTGAAGTCATAGAAAACATTGTGCTTAGCTTCCAAGAATCTACACCCTTGAAGAAAACAAAGGAGATACAGGCGGCCCATTTTGGGAATACTGCTTCGCGCGGGGTCGAATGTAGCTTCGTGAACCG
>DASTCZ010000345.1:0-2369 GCA_035710585.1 Candidatus Acidiferrales bacterium
CACATCTTCATTTCTTGGGTGAATCAGCACCTTTGAAATCTGCCGCGTATTTTCGAGCCCGACGTGCGTCCAGGTCTTCCCCGCATCCGTCGACTTATACACGCCATCTCCGAACGACGACGATTGCCCGCGCACCGGCGCTTCGCCCATGCCCACAAAAATAGCGTTCGGATCGCTGTCTGCCACTGCGATCGAGCCCACCGAGCCGGTCTTCACGAATCCATCGGTAATGTTCCGCCACGCTCCTCCGCCGTTCTCTGTTTTCCAAACTCCGCCGCCCGTCGCGCCCATGTAATAGACCAGCGGTTGCGAAGGAACTCCGACGACCGTCGTCGCGCGGCCTCCGCGAAATGGGCCGACATTGCGCCACTCCATCGCTTGGATCGCGCGTGCCTCGGTCGTGTCGTCGGACTTTGCCCCGCCTGCGCCCATCCGTCCGACGCCTTGCGAAGAAGCAAACGGAGTCGCAAAAGCGGCGCACGCGAACACAAAAATGACAGCAAGGATTCTCGGGCGAACCATGAATTCCTCCTGATGGCCGCAAACAATCTCACGCCACGCATATGCGGTCAATCGCTTCGCGCGGAATCCACAGCCCGCTGCGAATTTCATGTTGAAGCCGTTTGCCTACCGGAGTAGTCTCCCGCCATCCCCACGGGCTTTCGGTCGCTTCTTCCATTTCGTGCGGCGCATAAACCCGCGCAAAGGGAGGTCGGAGAGCGATGACGCGTCTTCGTTTCTTGGCTTTCGCGTGCGCACTTTGCGCTGCAGCGCTTGTTTCCTCGCCGCTCGCCACAATCTCGGCAGCGAACCGCGCTCGACTTCTTCTATCGCCCGCCGCCTCCTGGATCACGCACAACGACCCCGCCGGTTTCTCCGTCGATCTCCCGCCCGACTGGAATGTCTCGAAGGATGCCGCTACCGGCCGCATCGTGATGCACGGCACGCAAAATGAGCAGGTCGTGATCTGGCCCGTTCTGCTGCAGCACGTTCAACTCGATGCTCGCGCCGCCGCCACTCTTCTCAAGCAACTCGCCCAGCGGAGCGACCCGCAAATGTCCTGGAGCGCCGCACAACCCGTGCAGGGCGCCCTGCGCGTGATCGCATCAAGCGGCGAGTTAAATGCCGCCGCCATGCTGAGCTGGGCAGCCTCCGCGGACGGCACCTCCGCTTATTTCTATTGCCTCGAAGCCCCGCCGCAGATTTATCGCTCCTCCACGGACACTTTTGTCGGCATCCTGAAAAGCTTCCATATCGTTCAGGATCCTTCTATGAAGAATCTCGGCGCCGCTCCGGGCGCGGTTAATTTCGTCAATTGGAACGATCCTCACGAGGGCGCCTTCTCCGTTGCCGTTCCGCAGGGTTGGCAGATCATTGGCGGCGCCTATCGACTCAGTGCCACCGACGTTCGTTACGCTGTCTCAATGGGGTCGCCCGATGGCCAGGTCCGCGCCGCCGTCGGCGATTCCAGCATCGGCGGCTTCATCCAGCCCAGCCAGATGCTCGCCATGGCGGGTCTCCGCGAAGGCGGGATGTACATGCTGGGGGACGGCAGCAAACTCGAAATTCGCCGCTACATCGATGGCGCGAGTTTCGCCCGGCTCTACGCCCAGAATTTCATCTCCCGTCAGTGCTCCGGACTGCAGGTCACCTCGAGCAACCCCCGGCAGGATTTGGCCGCCACATTTCTTCAGGCGGCTCATAACGAGGGCGCGCGCGGCGCCTATCTCACCGCCGGTGATGCGTCGTTCACCTGCACGCTCAATGGCCGGCCCGCCGAAGGTAAGTACATCGCTGCAACGGTAAATCCTCAGCCCACCGCAGGCACCGTCTGGCTCGTCTATCGCCTCTACGGCTACATCGCACTCGCGGCTCGGGAACTCGACGCGCAAAAAGTCGTAACGCAAGCGATGCAAACTTGGAAATTCAATCCTCAGTGGGAAGCGCAGCAGCGCAACACGGCTAATGCCGCCGTGCAGCAGGACAACATACGATCGCAACAAATCCGGCAGCGCGCCATGCAAGCCATCGCCGAGGACCAGCGCCAAACCAGTGAAACCATCATGAAAGGTTGGGAGGACCGCCAAAAAATCTACGACGAAGTCAGCCGCCGCCAGGAAAACGCCATCCTTGGCACGCTCGATGTTGTCGATCCGCAGACCGGCGCGCGCTACAAGGTCAGCAACTTCGGTGACTACCACTACATGAGCAACGACGGCTACATCTATAGCACGAATGTGCCCGGCGCTCCGGCGCCAAATCTTCGCGAGATGATCACGCTGCCCTACTAAGCGCCCCCTCCGATTCGACTTCTCCGCCCCCCGCGACGATTCCTGCCAAAAACACGCGCGCCCAGTTAATTTTTTGCA
>DASTCZ010000346.1:0-8549 GCA_035710585.1 Candidatus Acidiferrales bacterium
CGCGGGACAAACCGTGAAACTCGCGATGAATCTGATTCTCGCGCTCGAAGTGCAAGCGCTCGCGGAAGCGATGTCATTAATTTCCGGCGCAGGAATTCCCGCGGAAAATTTGATGGGAGTTTTGCAAGCGAGCATGGCGCGAGCAACTGTTTTGGATGTGAAGGCGCCGATGATTTTGAAAAATGAATTTCCGCCGAGCTTTCCGCTGCGGCTGATGCACAAGGATTTGGGCCTTGCGCTCGATCTGGCGAATCAGACCGGAGTTCCTCTGCCCGCGTGCGCTGCGGCGCGAGAAACTTACAGCGCCGTCAAAGGCGCGGCCAGAGAAGACGTTGACTACGCCGCGGTCGCGCGATTCTGGAACAAAAAACAGTAGCGCGACCTAGCGCAACGCAATCCAACGAAACCCAACCAAAAGCAGCGCAACTTAATTCAACCCGACCTAACGCGACGCGACTCAACTTAACCCAGCGGAACCGAACCCGAACCAACCAACGCAAGTCAATTCAGTCCAACCCAAAAAATCTTCTTAGTGCAGCGAATCTCCCGGAAAATACGAAACCGGGAGATCGCGCGAAGTGCGCAATCCCGCGGGGGCCGCGAGAATCGGCGGAATCGTATTCACCGCGACTGCGGCTGTCGCCAAATCTCCGTGCGTGCCGCCAGGAATCGTCAATTTCAATCCGGGAGTTCCGGTGAGCTCGATGGTGTCATGCGGTTCCTTCGCGCCGACGTACATCTGCAGCTCCATGTAGACTTTTTCCTGGCCCTTCGCCAATCCGCGCGCGATCTGATGCACTCCCGCGGCTTGTCCCGCCATCACTTCCAGAAACTCCGTGCGCACATTTTCCCGCGCGACGACCGGCTCGATCGTCTCGGTGATTTCGTCCACGCCGAAGCCGAGAGCGTCGGCGACCATGGCGATCGATTCCGGCAATCCGTGATGCTTGATCACGCCGGCCGCGACTTGCGCCCTGAATTCCTCGACCGTCATTCCCGCGCCGATTTTTTTCTGCAGCGGGAGGCGGCGCTTTGAAGCGTCCACCACGCGAATCGATTTTGCGTGCTCGACGCGCTGGGCGACGGAAGAAGCGGTAATCGCGAGCTTATCCATCACAAATCCCGGGTTAATTCCCGTTCCGGTGAGCGCGACTCCCCAAGTCTTCGCTTCCTCGTCGAGTTTTTTGGCGAGGTCGGGATATTTCCGGTACGGATACGAAAGTTCCTCGCAAGTCGAAACGATGCAGGCCTCCGCAGCCAGGCATTCCAGAAGCTGATCCATAACGGCCGGAAGCGAAGACGACGTGGAGTGGACGACGATGTCCGCCGATTTTCCGAGCATTTCGGCCGCGTTTGCGGTGACCGGGACGTTCCACGGCGCGTCTGGCGCTTCCACGACTTCGCCCAAATCGCGCCCCGATTTTGCAGGATCGGTATCAATGGCTCCGATGACCTCGATGGAGTGCTTTTCCCGCATGAGACGAACGATGGCGGCGCCAATGGGACCGATCCCGTACTGGATGGCGCGGATTTTTTTCTTCACAAGTGCTCCCAGTATGAACGGCAGAAACTCGGCGAAAGAACGGCAGCGGGCGCATCTCCCGCCGAATAAGAGACGATACGATACGGGAAACGCCCCCTGCATTCAACTCGAAACGGGGAGGTTGGGAGTGGGTGGTCATTGCAGCCAATCGTGCCAGTCGAGAGTTAAGAGTTGAGAGTTCAGAGTGCAGCCTGCCTTCGCGAGCCCGCCGTGGCATTGGCGAATGGGCGCATGGGACGGAACCTCTTGGTGCCGGCGAGGAGACTTCGCCAGCTGGTCGGCATTCCCGATCAGGGAACATCGGGACGTCCTTAGCGGCGGACGAAAAGCCGATCGTACATGAGGTCACGTTGCACCTCGCAAGCGCGGTTCGGGGGTAAGGGGTGTACCCCCCCCCCAACAGTGAGGAACTTCATGAAAACATTAGAGTTAAGCATTTTTTTCGCGCCAAAGAGTGTGTAAGTTGTTGATTCGAAACAATGTCGACAGTTAACAGTTGAGGGTTCAGAGCTGAGCGCCCGGAATGAGAGGCGTCCCCGTCCTTCTCCCCGCTGAGCGGGATCAGCGTAAGGGGGTGTACCCTCCCTTGTTTTTGGTTAAGTTGATGAAAATGGGGCAGATAAACTTCAAAGTTCTCCACCCCTGTTGCAAACAAAGGAGTTACAGGTGAGGCGCCGGCGGCGCTGCGTTGAAAAAGTTCGTACGTATAATGATCGTGCGACATTATTTGTTATTACTCGCCGGGCGGGGACGGTATTGATGACCCTAGCATGCCTTGAAGCAAAAGTAAATAGGAAAGAATTTTCCTGCCGGCGATTCGGAGACTGGGGGTGTCAGTTCGAACTGGCGACTTCAGCCTTGGATAGTGACCGAACAGCAGGGGTGCAACTACTTATCAACCTCGTCGAAAAGCGTCGCGGATAACGCTGCGAGATCGGCCAACCGGCGAGGCTGCAGGGCTTGGAATTCCTTTTGCGGGACCTTTACGTATTTCCATTGCGTTCCGGTTAGCTTGGTGGCGTTTTCGCACCAACGAATTGCCGCGACATCCTTGCGGGCGACGTCTATGTCCTCCTGCCCCTTTGTTTCAAGAATCCAGCGCGTTCCGGATTTGTCCGTGGCGACGAAATCAGGCTCGTAATTCCGGAGATTCATTGCCACGTCCGTGTATTCGATGGTGAAGCCGAATGCGCGCGGCAACTTTGAGAATGCTTTCACGTCCGATGCGCCGTCGAGGAATTTTGCAAAGGCCTTTTCGAACTCGTTGTCGCACGGAACCAGGTTGAACACGCAGGAACGCGCTTCAAGGTATGGCCGCGACCACGGAAACGGCTGGCAGGTGGAAAGCATTCTTTCCGGCTCAAGCAGAGTTGGCTCTTGTTCATCAATCGTGAGGCCCTGCAAGGCTCTCTTGAAAACGTCCACGCATACGTAGTGAGCTACTGGGGTGCTCATGGCCTTGACGATTGAGGGATCTTCGAGATCAACGGGGTGCCCGAAGGCCTTTTGCTCGAAGAACTCCCGGACCTTGGGAGCGAGCGCCGCGAATTGCGCAGGAAGTTTTAACTGTTCGGCAATCCGGCGGGCGTAGTAACCGATGACTTCTTGCGCGGTTTGCGGTTCAGGGATGGTGTATTCGCGCTCAAATTCCTTTTTGAGAGTGATGATGTCATAGCCCTCGTAGGTAAACGTCTTCGTGCGCGGATCGTCTTCGCTCTTGGGTAGTGCGATGGACTTGAAGCTCATTACATCCAACGCGGCAATTTCGTCAGCCAGGCTCTTCTTGCGAATCAGCGACGGCGTCAGCATAGGCAGTCCGATGTCGAGTTCCTTACGATCCTGCAGCGGAAGGATGGTGATGATCTCGAGCTTGTCTTTTCCGAGTTCGAAGGTATCGAGTTTCATTTCCTCGAGGCGTTCGAGGTCGTCGACAAACTCAAGGAATGCGTTGTTGCCGATGATGTCTACTCGCTCGGTGTAGTCATTGGGCAAGTCGCGGAACATCAGGCGAAGACCACGTCCGATGGCCTGCTCCGGCAGAATCTTTGCCTTTGCCGAATAGGGGCGCAAGCCGACTACCACGGTCACGTTTTGGACGTCCCAGCCCTCGCGGAGCATGAGCACGCTGACGATGGCGTGGATTGGGCTATCCGCCTGATCGACATTTCGAACAGCGGCACGCGCTTTATCGAGATCGGTTTCCGTGATTTCACCATTGCTTTTTGTGTGGATGACTTGCGTACGTTCCGCGCCGAAATCGCCCGGATATTTGTCTTTGAGCCAAGCCGCTACGTCGTCGGCGTCGTCGGTACTATTCATCATTATGAAAAGGACGGGTTTCTTTTTCAGCGGCTTTAATTGGTCGCGATATTCGCGCCAACGCTGAACACCGGCAACGAGGTGGCCTGCGTATCGCACGCTCGCAATGTCTGACCGCGCCTCATTGATCTTCGCGATGCCTTTGACGGGGCGCTTGACGATGTTTTCAAGAATGGCTTGTTTTAGCGGGAAGTCGGAGATCGTCCAGGGGAAGATGGCGCCTTTCTGAAAGCGCGGCGTGGCGGAAAAATCGAGCTGCGCAGTGAGCGGCGTCTTCGCGTGGAGGCTGCGGATCACGCTGTTCCACTCGTTGTCTTCGTCGTGCGTGTGGTGCGCTTCGTCGTTGACGACGAGGAGGTTGCCGGCACGCAGAGCGATGCGATCTCCGAAGTCCTTCAGCTCAAGTTTTTTCGCTGGAGGTTTTGGGCCGAGCACGTCGGTGATGGCCGCCGGCTCATTTTCGCCGGATCGATCCGGCCTTTCGTAGAACTGGTGAATATTTGTGAGGAACAGCGTCCCTTCGGCGTGAGCCTTCTCCGCGTCTCCGCGCATCACGCAATCGAAGTCCCAGAAGATTTCGAGTTCCTTGGGAATTACAGGATCGGCGATGAAGATTTGGCCGCCCGAGAAATCGGTTTTCAACCGTTCGAGGACGATGACATTCGGCGCTAGAACAAGAAAAGTCTTCGCATATTGGCTGGCGATGTCCTCCGGCTCCCGCATGGCGTTGAAAAACTGCCACGCGATGGCGAGCGCCATGACTTTTGTCTTGCCGCTGCCCGTTGCCATCTTGATGCAGTAGCGCGCGAAGTCGTCATAGGGCGGCAGCCTTAGATCGCGGAAATCTTTGGCGTTGACGTAACGCTCGAGCAAGGCTTTGCGCGTGCGGATCTTTTCGAATTCCCAAACAAAGATGAGCGTCTCGACGGCTTCGCACTGCGAACCGTGATATTTGAACGGGGCTCCTGCGCGGGTGCGGTGGTCCGTTTCGAACCAATAATTGAGAAGGATTCGCGTGGTGTCCGTGATGCCTTTGTAGCCGCCGGCCTTCCAAGCCTTCACTGCTTCGCGCAGGGCTGGAACGCATGGGCCGGTGCGAAGTTTGGCGGTGATATCGAGGAGCTCGGTCTGAGAGGGCGGTGCGGCGGATTTGCGGGAGCGTGGCATTAGTGGACCTCGGAAGATTTGAACGTAGCGCCGCGGCCTTCAGCGCGGCAGGTTTGTTCGTGGCATAGCCGAGATATTCGAGAATCGGCAAGTTCGCAGCGGTGGGACAAATGCAGAAGACAGAATTGCGAACCACGCGGGGTATCTGAAGTCTTGGCAGTTTTCACGTTTGTGCTCGGAAGTGCCGGGCTAAAGAACCCGGCGCTACGTTTACACCTTTTTGTTTCCACGGCGGGGTCCAAATGAGCGGGGTGAATGAGCGTAGGAGCTGATTACCAATCTCGGTGAATGAACCGAGGTACGGATATTCGGACGGGACCGCGCAAACTCCTTTGCGGACGGGGTTCATCCAGATGTACCAACAGACCCGGTCGGCGGAGTCACGATTCCGCAGGATGTGGTCGTAGTATTTGAATTGCCACAATCGGCGGTTAGTCCGTTGAGTAAATGTTCTCGCAGTGGCCTGTTTGAAGGATTCGATAAAGGCCATGGCGTTGCTGCCATCCGCGGCGCCCGACGCGAGGATATGGACATGGTCGGGCATGATGCAATAGGCGTGAATGTGGAATCGCCAGGCTAACGCGTGTTTTCTGAGGCTCGAAATGAGCCATTCCGCGACACGACGGTTGGCACCGTACCGGCGGCGATTTTCGAAGCAGAGAGTGAAGAAATATTCGTTGCGGCCGAGATATCGTGACGCGAACAAGCGGATATTTTTGCGGGTAAAGCAAGGACGGGGCGGTGGAAGGAGCTTACTGGTGGTTGAACGCATAGCCGTAAAATGCCGCGCTAAAGTCCGCGGCGCTACGTTTAAGTCTCAAATCCTCTCGCAGCAATAGAACAGGAAGAATGATTCAAGTCTGCGCTCCGAAATGCCGCGCTAAAGGCCGCGGCGCTACGTTTACACCTTTAGTTCCAGGGTCTTGGTGGTGTCGTTGCCGAGGATGTCGATTACCTTGACGACGACGCGGTATTTGCCCGGGTCTTTGTATTCGTATTTGGTTTCGAGTTCGATTTTCGGATCTTTGCGCGTGCGATAGGCCTGCCATTGGTTATGAAACGTGTCGCCCTTGAAATCCCAGTCCACGGCCCAGTAATCCACCAATTGGCTCCAGTGTTTGATGGCCTTGCGGGCGTCGATCGGAATGTCATCCGTGGGGATCACGAAGTCCGCGAGTTTCAATGTCAGGGATTGTTTTTTCTGTTTCAAGTCCACGGATAGCGCGCCTAATTCGAAGAATTTCACGTCGCCCTGTTCCACGGCCTTCTTGTCGAGTACCTCGCGCGGGATTTTCTTGAAAGAGACGTCCACGCGCGCCTGGGCGGCAACCTGTTTGGCGAGTTCGTTCACCTCAAGAGCGAATTCCCAGCCGAGGATATCCACGCCGGCGGTTGTGAGAGCGTTTTTTCCGGAGGCGACGGCCTTCCATGTTTCGCGGGCAATGGCGTTTACGTCGGCGGGAGTGACGGGTGCATCCACGGCGGCCACGTGGACCATGCGGCCCGATTTTGTGCCGTGAAGCCAGGATTGTCCCGTGATCGGGGTGGCGTGATAGAGATCGAGAATAAATTTGCGATAGGCGGATTCGCGTTCGTGTTGTTCCTCAAGATGGTCTTTTCCGTTCGAGGGGAATTCGGCGACCTGCCACGCCTGACGTTCGTATTTGCCGAGGTTTTGGACGACGAACGGTTTGACGTTTGGAATTTCGAGGAGGCGTTTGCGCGCGGTGTGGATGGCGAAGCGGCTAAGGTCGCAAGCGATCCAGCGCCGATTGAGCTTCTCGGCTACGACAGCTGTCGTGCCGCTTCCTGCGAAGCAATCAAGAACGATTCCTGATTCGTCTGAGGACGACTTTAGAATGCGCTCTAGAAGCGCTTCCGGCTTCTGAGTGGGGTACGCGACAGCCTCAGTACCGCCCTTCACCATCGCTATGTCGGTCCAAAGGTTTGACAGTGGAACTCCCTTGGCCTCGTCCAAATAGATTTTGAGTTTCGGCACTCCTGCGCGGTTCCAGAAAATGCGTCCCTCGCGTTCCAGTTGCTGCATCTTCTCGATCGTATAGGCCCAGTGTCGCCCTCGGCGAGGGCGAATGCCGTTCCATTCGTAGTCGGCCTTGGTGCCAGCCCGAACCCCGGGGGCCATCAAGTCGGCTAGAGCGTAGTGTCGATTCCTCTCATCAATGAGTTTGTAAGCCTTTTCCAGCCTGTCGGCGCTGTATGGGACATACTGGGCGTTCCAGACTGGATTTTCCGATTTTGAATAAAACAAGATCGTGTCTGTGACTGTCGCGAGCGTCGTACCTGCCTTGTTTGAGTCCTTTCGCTTCCAGACGATCTCGCTTTGGAAATTTTCGCTGCCGAACACTTCGTCAAGCACGCTCTTCGCGTAGAAACTCACGTGCCAATCTAAATGCACATAAAGCGAACCGGATTCGGCGAGGAGTCCGTGGAGCAACGAGGTCGTCTCGAAAAACCACTCCAGGTAAGAATCTAGACCAGCGCTCCATGTATCGCGATAAGCCTTTTGTTCGATTATCGAGGGTTCCTTAGTAAAAAACGTTCCTTCGTCGTCCTCTATCTCGCCACTATCGGGAATGTGCGCAGCGAATGAAAAGTCGGCACCGGTGTCGAAAGGCGGGTCGATGTAGATGAGGTTGACCTTGCCGGCGAATTCGGGGAGGAGCGATGGGAGGACGTATTTTTTGTCGCCCCAGATGAGGCGATTGCGCCATTCGGTGTCGCGGCCGGTGCCGTAGAGTTCGAGATTGCGGCGGCGGTCCTGCGCGGATTCGTTGACGGTTTCGATGGTTTGAAACGGGAGAGCGATGCGAACGGGGCCCTGTTTTTTGCCGTCTTTGTATTTACCGTCCCAGATGAGTTCGGTCATTTGTAGTTGGCCCGGTGTTGCGAAAGGCAAAATGCTGCGCTGACGGCCGGGGCGCTGCATTTCATTCCAAAACCCAGCTGGGCGGTTGAACGGGAAGCGTAATTCAGTTCTGCGCTCCGAAGTGCCGGGCTAAAGTCCCCGGCGCTACGTTTAAACCTGACGTTACCTAGCGATTACGGTGTACGGCGGGTGATTGTATAGGTTTCAGGGGCGGCAGGCTAGGGCATGGAAGTTAGAGGCTGGAGGTTGGGTGTTACGCGTGCAAGCTGAGGCGGGGTCGTGTTAGGTCAATGCGACATTCTTGGCGAGGGTCTTGAAGCGCACGCCGTTGGCCTGGACGACGGTGATGGTGACGTGGCCCGTCTTGCTGGTTTTGATATCTCTCACAACGCCGGATTTGCCCGCGTGCGCTCCGCAAATAACTTTGCATTTAGCGCAGTCGGTGAGTTTTTTGTTCGAGGTTGGTTTCATTGGTTGGAGTGTACACCTGGACCCGCCTTCGCCAAGGCTATGGCGGGCAGGCTAAATAATGCAAAGACAACAGCAGATCCCCGCCACGGCGGGCCTGCGGCCTCACCCCCATCTGCAAAGGCGGCAGCTGGGTTCGGGATGACAGCGTGGTGGTGAACCCAG
>DASTCZ010000347.1:0-6604 GCA_035710585.1 Candidatus Acidiferrales bacterium
ACTTGCTCGGTGCCAATCGCGCCGGCACCGTGGCAGGTCTCGCAAGTATCGAGCCGCGTGACGGTGAGCTTCTTTACCGAGCCGCGAACCGCGTCCCAAAATCCGATTTCAACGCGATACTCGAGATCGCTACCGGGTTCCTGTTCCGTGCCGAATCCGCCGCCGGGCTGCCCGCGGCCGCCACCGAAAAATTGGCTGAAAAGATCACGAAAACTCGCACCGCCAGCGCCGCCGAAATCAAAACCGCCGAAATCAACATTCACTCCCTGTCCCGGCCCTTGCGGTCCGGCGCCTGCGCCGCCGGGAGGCATGCCGCTCTCCGAATAAAAACCGAACTGATCGTACATCTGGCGTTTCTTGGAATCGGAGAGAACATCGTAGGCTTCCTGAACCTGCTTAAACTTTTCTTCGGCGGACTTGTCGCCTGGATTCAGGTCGGGATGGTATTTGCGGGCGAGCTTCCGGTAGGCCTGTCGAAGTTCCTTGAGCGGCGCTTTCCGCGGCACGCCAAGAAGTTCGTAATAATCCTGTTTGGTAGTTGTAGCCATTTTTGTGCGCGGGCATCAAGCCCGTGCAAGCGTTACATCTTTGCCCAGCGTGCGCTGAGCTCTACAAGTTCCTGTTGTTCGCGCGCCATTTCTTCCCGGCGGCGCTGGCGCTCCTCACTCATGCGGCCGCCCATCGCGGCTTCCTTCTGATTGGCGCGTTCGATCCACTTGTCGATCCATGAAACTCGCGACTCTACGCCGCCACCGTCGGAGCGGAAGCGAAGCGAGGTGCCGCTCATCTCGACAGAGCGGGGAGCAAAATCCGCCGCGACGTTCGTGCCTTGCGTGTCGTAAAACAGGCGCTTCCAGTCAGCGCTCGGCGACTCGCTGAGCGGAACCTGCACCATATAGAAATTTTCGCGAAGCTTTTGAACCGCTGTCGGCGGCCCCGTGCGTTTGACTCCCTCAGCGCTCAAGGCACCCTCCCGAATCTCGCGCGATTCTGAATTGGCGGCGGCCCTTCACCCGCGGAGATCTTCCGAAGATGAAGGGTCGCGCGCGATAATTAGTTTGGCTTCTTCGATTCGTCGACGTCCACATACTCGGCGTCAATCACGTCGCCTTGCTTCTGGCCACCCGATTGACTGCCACTATCGGCCGGGCCGCTCGAGCCTGAGCTCGATTGTCCGCCTGGACCGCCAGCGGCCGCGCCCTGCGCCGCGGATGACTTGTACATCGCTTCAGCCACGGCATGCATGGCGTGTTCGATCTGCTCGCCCGCCGATTTCATCGCGTCGGCATTGTTTTCATTCATCGCCTGGCGCCCCGCTTCGATAGCGGCTTCAACGGCTTTGGCATCGGATTCGGAGACCTTTTCCCGATTTTCGCGGAGAAGTTTTTCCGACTGATAAATGCGGTTATCGAGTTGATTGCGCGCCTCGATTTCCGCGAGCCGCTGCTTGTCCTCGTCGGAATGCGATTCCGCTTCGCGGCGCATCCGCTCTGCCTCGTCTTTTGAAAGGCCGGTCGAAGCGGTGATGGTGATTTTCTGTTCCTTGTTCGTCGCGTGATCCTTGGCAGAGACGTTGAGTATGCCGTTTGCGTCGATGTCAAACGTGACTTCGATTTGCGGCATGCCGCGCGGCGCGGGTGGAATTCCGACCAGGTGGAATTTGCCGAGCGTGCGATTGTCCTTCGCCAGCGGCCTCTCCCCCTGCAGCACGTGGATTTCGACCGAGGTTTGGTTATCGGCCGCGGTCGAAAACGTTTCCGACTTTCGCGTCGGGATCGTCGTGTTCCGGCCGATGAGCGTGGTCATCACGCCGCCGTAGGTTTCGACGCCGAGCGACAGCGGAGTTACGTCGAGCAGCAGAATGTCCTTCACTTCGCCGCCGAGGACTCCGCCTTGGACCGCTGCGCCGACCGCAACGACTTCGTCTGGGTTCACTCCCTTGTGCGGCTCTTTGCCGTTGAAGAGGTTCTTCACGATTTCAACGACTTTCGGAATACGCGTCGATCCGCCGACGAGAACCACCTCGTCGATTTTCTCCGGTCCGATGCCCGCATCCTTCAGCGCCTGCTTCACAGGACCAATCGTGCGCTGGAGAATGTCGTCCATCAGCTGTTCAAGCTTCGCGCGCGTGAGCTTCTTCAAAAGATGCTTCGGGCCCGACGCGTCAGCTGTAATGAACGGAAGATTGATCTCCGTCTCGTTAAGCTGAGAGAGTTCGATCTTCGCTTTCTCGGCGGCTTCCTTCAGCCGTTGCAGGGCCATGCGGTCTTTGCCCAGATCGATGCCGTTTTCCTTTTTGAATTCGTCGATGATCCAATCAGCCACGCGCTGATCGATGTCGTCGCCGCCCAAATGCGTGTCACCGGCGGTGGACTTCACTTCGACGACGCCTTCGCCAACTTCCAGGATCGAGATATCGAATGTTCCGCCGCCAAGGTCATACACGGCGATTGTTTCGTCTTTCTTCTTGTCGAGCCCGTACGCCAGCGCTGCAGCGGTCGGCTCGTTGATAATGCGCACGACTTCCATTCCGGCGATCTCACCGGCTTGCTTCGTCGCCTGGCGCTGAGAATCGTTGAAGTACGCCGGAACGGTAATCACGGCTTTCGACACTTTCTCGCCGAGAAAATCTTCTGCGGCAGTCTTCAATTTCGTGAGGATCATCGCGGAGACTTCGGGCGGGCTATAAACCTTGCCGAAAATATCCACGCGCGCGTCGTCATGTGGTCCCTTAGCCACTTTGTAGGGCACGCGCTTAGATTCCTCGGAAACTTCGTCGTACCGGCGCCCCATGAAGCGCTTGATCGAATAGACGGTATTCTCCGGATTGGTCACTGCTTGGCGTTTCGCGACCTGCCCGACCAGGCGCTCGCCGGATTTCGTAATGCCGACAACCGAAGGGGTCGTACGACCGCCTTCCTGGTTGGGGATGACTACCGGTTCGCCGCCCTGCATGACCGCGACGACCGAGTTCGTAGTCCCCAAGTCAATTCCTATGATTTTGCTCATCCCTACAGCTCCTTCTGGATATGATCCCGCGCAGTAGTCTTCGCACGATTGCGAGTCGCCGAGAGTTGCTGCCACCCACCGAACGAGCGACAGTGTAAAGCATTGAGTGTGTCATTGTCAAGGATATTGAGCGTGTCTAATATATCTATTATTTTGTTTAAGTTATGTGCCCGCTCATGCGTTTTCGGTCGCGGGCCTTTAGGGGGCGAGTCGCTTTTCGAGGCGCACTTCCCGTTGCGTTTGGATGCCTAGCCCATCTACTTGGCCACGCAGTTTCCACTGACCGCATCAAAACCGTTTGACTCCTGGGATCAAATTCGAGCAGCGCGTCCACACCGCGTTTCGAGTAAAATGACGGTCAGCGCCGTTTTTCGGAGGCATATATGAGAATCAAACTGCCGGTCCGCGTGACCACCGCCGCGCTGCTCGCTTGTGCGGTCACGGCGAGTTTAGCGCCTTCACAGGCGAAGCCGGCCGTGAGCTTGACGCCAGCTCAACTAACCGCCGCAAAATCGATCGGACAGCGAAACGCCCCGATCACTCTCGAAGATTTCGCCGATTTTCAATGCCCGATGTGCCGTACGCTGTTTATGGACACGACGCGAAAAGTGATTCAAGACTATGTCTCGACCGGAAAAGTTTATCTGGTTCATCACGATTTCCCGATTCCCCAGCTTCATCCTCACGCGAAGGAAGCGGCGCACTGGGCTAACGCGGCTGCAGCCATCGGGAAATTCGAACCGGTGGAGGACGCACTGTATTCGCATCAGGATTCCTGGGGAAATACGGGAAACATTGAGGGCACGTTGTCTTCGGTGCTTTCGCCGGCGGATTTAAAAAAGGCAAAAGCGTTGATGAACGATCCCGGGATCGACGAGGCCATTCAAAAAGACATCGAGCTCGCAAATTCCCGCGGGGTCAATCAAACGCCTAGTCTATTCGTTACACACAAGGGTCAGACGGTGGCTTTGCCCCCAGGTGCGATTTCGTATCCTCTGCTGAAGCAGTATCTCGACTATCTCCTCAAACAGTAATGAGCACAGCGGCCGTCTCGACGCCGGGCAACGCGATGCGCCGCGCGCGCGTCATTGTGTTGATCGCGCGGCTCGCGCTGGCCGCAGTTTTTGTCTACGCTGCGATCGCGAAGCTGCGGCAACCTTGGCAACTTTTCACGATGACGATTGATTCTTACCAGATGCACTTGCCGGTCTCAGTGGTGAATCTTCTGGCGCAAACTTTGCCATGGTTTGAATTGGCCCTCGGAGTGGCACTTTTTATTGGTTGGAAGCTGCGATGGTTTGCATCAGCCGCCGCGGTTCTGCTCGCGACGTTTTTCAGCGTGATGCTCAGAGCCTATTATCTTGGCCTGACGATCGATTGCGGTTGCTTCGGGCCCGGCGAACATCTTGGTGTGAAGACTTTGCTGCGCGATGGCTCGCTGTTTGCGTTCTCTGCCGCGTTGGCATGGGCCGCATTTCGCATGCGCCGGCGAGAAATGGCAGCGCAATCGTGAATTACAATATCGGTATGAAACGACTGGCTTCGTTCCTGTTGGTCGCCTCATTGGTTGCGATCCCAACCGCTTACGGTCAAAAAGCCGCCGATTCCGGCGCGCAAGATGATGCGATTCGCGAAGCCGTCTTTCGGTATCAATTCAGGGCTATCAATCTTCAGGCCGGAACTTATTTCTTGGCGGTCGATGGCAAAAATCCGAGCGATGCGCTTCTCGCGCGATTTCGCGACAATCTTCCGGTCGTGAAGGGCGTTTCGGATTCCCGCGTACTCAAAAAGCCCGTTGTCACCATCGTGGACAAAAAAAATGAGCAACAGGGCGTGCTCTTTCACGCCGACCGTTTGACGCTCTCTGGCGGCGACAAGGCGGACGCCGAGGGCGGATACGAATGTGGCGACCTTTGTGAGGTCGTGCGCGGGACTTACCATCTGGTGAAAGATGCCGACGGCTGGGTCGTGAAATCGTTCGACGCAAGTCCCAAATCTGCGAAATCGTCGCTTTGAGCACGCAAGAACGGCGTCAACCGTTGCAGGAAACTTAGGCCTCAGTTCCCGAGTCACTCCGCTTGATTGCGCTACAATAGTTGTTGTTCCTCGTTATGGATCCGCTTCCTCCCATCCGATTGAGACTCCGCGGCCGGCAAATGATCGGCCGGGTCGCGTTCATTTTTTTGCTTTTCGTATCGATCCTCTTGGGATCGGCAGCGGGTTTGCTTTTTGTGTATTCGAGCGATCTGCCGGAAGTGCGTGCGCTCGAGGATTACCGCCCCAATGTCGTGACCGAACTTTACGCCGATGATGGCACCGCGATCGGCAGCTTTGCCCTGCAGCGCCGCATTTTGCTGACCTACGATCAGATTCCGCCCGTCCTGCGTGACGCCGTTACTTCTGCCGAAGACCAGCATTTCTTCCAGCACTGGGGCGTGGACTTGCCGCGAAGTTTACAGGCCGCGTGGCGGAATCTGGCGCGCGGACATATCAGCGAAGGCGCGAGCACCCTAACGATGCAGCTCGCCGGCACGCTGTTCCTCGACCGCTCGAACCGAAGTTTTCGGCGGAAAATTCAGGAAGTGTTGCTCGCCATCCAAATCGAGCGCCACTACACCAAGCAACAGATCCTCGCGATGTACTGCAATCAGATCTACCTCGGCCACGGCGAATATGGCATGGAAGCGGCGTCTGAATTTTATTTTGGCAAGCCCGTCGGCAAGCTCTCGGTCCCTGAGGCGGCGCTGCTCGCGGGAATTATCCGCGGCCCGATCTATTCACCGATTTTGCATCCAGCTCGGGCGTTGGCGCGCCGTAATACGGTCATCGAGCTGATGGCGCGCGAAGGAAAGATCACGGATCAACAGGCGCACACAGGCCAATTGGCTCCGCTCGGATTGCAGTTGCAATATCCGCGAAACGATCTGGCGCCATATTTCTTCGAAGAGATTCGTCGCTATCTCGAAAGCACTTACGGCACCGAAGCAGTTCACGAACGCGGGCTGCGCGTCTATACAACGCTCAATATCAATATGCAGCGCGCGATGAATCAATCCGTCCGCGACGGTCTCCATGCGTACGACCGTCGGCACGGTTGGCGCGGCCATCTGCCGAACATCTTTCGCGATCATTTGGGGACATTGCAGAACTACGACGACGACGATTGGCATCATTCCATTGAAAAGGGTGATTACGTCGCCGGCCTGGTGATCTCCGTCGATAACATCGCTGCGATCGTGAAGATCGGACCGTATCGCGTCGTGGTGAGCGCTCCGGACTTTGTGTGGACCGGCAAAAAGATTCCGCCTCAGCTGTTTCAGGTCGGCGACGTGGGCGTTTTTCGCATCCGCGAAATTTCGGGAGCGACGGTAAAGGTCGATGTCGAGCAGCACCCGATAGCACAGGCCGCCATGATCGCGATCGATAACATATCCGGCGAAGTGAAAGCCATGGACGGGGGTTACAGCTTCGACGAATCAAAATTCAATCGCGCCACGCAGGCCTACCGGCAAGTCGGCAGCTCGTTCAAAGTCTATGTCTACGCCGGGGCGATGGAACGCGGGATGACGCCGTTCGACACCGTGGTCGATACGCC
>DASTCZ010000348.1:0-3809 GCA_035710585.1 Candidatus Acidiferrales bacterium
GCTCAGGATTGTAGTTTTCAGCGCCGCGAGCCGCTGTCCGTCCGGCATTACGTCGTAACGGCGGTAAGGGCCCGTGGCGCCACCGACAGTCGCTGATGTCCACTCGTCCGGCTTTTCGGGTTGAAAGAACGTGCCAGTGGCTCCGTACTTCACTGACATTATCCTGCCGTTCTCGCCAGCCTCTTCGTAGAAAAGCTCATTGCTCTTGCGCGACCAAGTCGGAAAACGTCCGCCGTCTGTCGAAACCTGCCATTTTCCGCCAGGCCCTGGGAATGGACGCACGTACACTTCAGCTCGACCGGACTCGTTGGATGTGTATGCCAGCCAGTGTCCGTCTGGCGAGAAAGCCGCCTCTGATTGGTTGCCCGGTTCAACCACAAAATCGAAAGGTTTACCGCGCTTCCACCCGCTCGATTCCGTGCCTTCCATCGGCAGAATCAGGATGTCGAAACCCGTCTGCGGCCGCTGCTCGCTAAATGCGAGAAACTTGCCGCTCGGGTGCCAAGACAACGGATTCTGCTGGAACTTGCTTTCGGTCAGGCGTTCCGCGTCGCCAGTTCCATCCGCCCTCTGCCAATACAGATTCGAGGCCGATTTGGTATCGCGGTTCGATGAAAAAGTTATCCGCTGTGCGTCTGGCGTCCACACCGGGTATGAACTCTCGCCGGTGCCAAACGTAATGCGCGACATAATGTCCCGCTGCGGCTCGTACACCCAAATATCGACGCTGCCGCTTGAATTCATCTCCATTGCCATGCGCTTTCCGTCCGGGGACACGCGAATGTTCGCGTAGTATCCTGGCTCTTTTCGCGCAATTTCAGCCTTTCCATCTTTGTCGATCCACACGATATATTGGCCTGCACCTAGATCCCGGCCAGGTACATAGACCAGCGTTCCGCTCGGAGACAGGGCATACTCCGCACTTCCGGTCGCTGACGTCGTAGAAACACCTTCCACCACGGGGATAGGTGTGCCGGTAATCTCCAGACGTTCCGCGTCGAACGGTGCAGCGAAAATCGTGTTCTCGTGCACATAGAGCAAGTATGCGCCGCGGCCGGCAGCGGCCGGTAGAAAGTGCGCAAACATTCCGCCGTGCTGCACGATCTTGCGCTGACCGGTCTTCAACGACACAGCAGCAACATCCGCATCCTGGAAATTCCGCCCGCTCATATTCGAGGTGAAGATCACGGCACTGGAATGGCTCAGCACTTGAGGCCAGCGATGCGAGGTCTCTCCCGCCTTTTCGTCGAGTTTAGTCAATTCTGACGGTGTTCCGCCTGCCGCGGAGATTTGCATCAGTCCGCCACCGGAGGATGTCGGAGCGAAAACGATGTTGTCGTCCTCTGCCCACGCACCACCCCGGCTGCCCGGAGCATCGCAAAGCGTCATGGCCGCGCCTCCGGCCACTGATACCTTTTTCAATTTGTCGGCCGTGAAAAACGCAACCCATTGCCCGTCAGGTGAGAAAAATGGGTCGCGCGCGCCCTCTGAACCGGCCACTACCGTCGCGTCACTCTGGTCCAATCGGCGCAGGTAAAGACTCCACTGCGGCCCGCTCCGCGCCGTGAATGCCAGCACGGTCCCGTCCGGCGAGATTGCCAGCGCAGATCCAGGTCCCGCATACAGCGACGCATCCGCGGCACCCAGTTCAACGCTCAGCCGCATAAGCTGCCGCGCGGTTGTCGCTGAGCCCCAACGCTCCCAGAATGCAAAGCTCAAGGCGCCCACAAGCAAAATTAGGACCGCAACCAGCGCCCACGGCAATGCCCGCCGCCAAACCGGCATCGGCGGAAGCGCGGTAACTGCGCCTTCTTCAGTCGAACCGCTCAAAGCGCGATCAAGCGTAATGCGCGCCTCCCCGATCGCCTGCAAACGCTGCACCGGGTCTTTGGTCAAGCATCGCTGCACCAAACCGCGAATCGCACTCGGCACTTCCGCGGGAAGCTGCGTCCAATCAGGCTCCTTCATGATGACCGCTGCCATCACTTGCGAAGTATCCTCGCCCTCGAACGCTTGCTTCCGCGAAAGCATCTCGTACGACACCGCGCCAAAGGCCCAGATGTCCGTGCGTCGATCCACGGTTTTTCCGCGCGCTTGCTCTGGGCTCATGTACGCCGCCGTGCCCAGAATCAGCCCGGCATGCGTTGCCGCCATGCTGATCGTGGGGGAAGTATTGATATTCGCCGCAGCAGGCGATTCGTCGAGCGCTTTCGCTAGCCCGAAATCCAAAATCTTGACGTTGCCTTCCGGCGTCACCTTCACGTTGGCGGGCTTCAAATCGCGGTGGATAATTCCGCGCTCATGCGCGTACTCGAGCGCCTCGGCAATCTGCTTCGCAATCCGCAGTGCTTCATCCAGCGGAAGAGGTCCCTGCGCGATGCGCTCTGCCAGCGTGGGGCCTTCGACAAGCTCCATAACCAGCGCGCGCGTGCCATCGCTCTCTTCGAGTCCATAAACGTGCGCGATGCTCGAATGGTTGAGCGCCGCAAGCACTTGCGCTTCGCGGCTGAATCGCGCCATCCGCTCCGCGTTCGAAGCGAAACCCTGCGGCAGGATTTTGATCGCCACTTGGCGCCCAAGACGGGAATCGCTGGCGCGATACACTTCACCCATTCCGCCCGCGCCTAGCGCACCTGTGACTTCGTAGGGACCGAGACGTGTTCCGGGGGAAAGCGCCATTCGCTCTCACTATCTGAAGCGCTCAAGTTCTATCACGGAATCTGCGCACTCGCGAAGCGTTAGCGAAATCTTATTTCCCAACCGGTGAACTGCTTTTGAACGCGTAGCAGGTTCTCAGATTTCCCCGCGCAAAATCTCGCTGAGCGTGAGTCGAGAGGCCTGATATAGGGCCAAAAGAGTGAATGGCGCTGCCCTATGTTTTTTCCTGAAAGGGCATACCTTTGACCGCGACTGCGACGTCGTATGGCTCTTCCACGAGCGTCTCCGAATTCCACATGCTGCGGTGCGCGCCGAGAAAATCGCCGTCGTACACGTGAATCGCGCAGCTCAGCTTCGCCAGCGGATTGATCACCGAATGAATCACGTCGCGCCCCAGCGCGATCACATCGCCCGAGCCGAGCGCCTGGCCTCCGGCCGCCTCGATCTGAAATTTTTCCGGATGCGGAATCCGTCGCCAGAACATATTGTCCTCGCGCCCGCCGTACAGGCCGATTACTGCGGACATTTGATGATTGTGCGGCAGCGTAATCTGGTTCGGCGACCAAATCACATTGAGCACCGTCAGTTCCGGCCCGCGGTATAACACTTGAAGTGCACCCATTTCTGGCCGGCCGAGCTCGCGCATGATCGCCTCTGGATTAGCCACGGCGCGGGCGACAATTTCCTTCATCTCTTTTCGGGATGAATCGGCCAGCGATTTTCGCAGGTCAGCGATGAACTGCTCGCGCTCAAACATTTTCGGCGCCTTTCTCCGTCGGGCTACTCGCGGCGAGATCTGACTGGCGCCGATTCTACACCCCGCGACACGAAGAATTTGGCGTTCGGGAAGTTCACACAGAAGACGCCGTCGGTTCCTGCGCGTTCGTGATTTGGCTTTTCAATTCCGGCCTGCGCCATAGGAATGGCGTTGCGCCAACAGCCAACGCAATCGACGGAATCACGACCGCGCCTATCAGCGCTCTGAAGAGATTGGTGAAAAGATTCGGCACCCCCAAACTGTATTCCGCGATGATCCCACTCCACACGATCACCAGGAAAATTGAGAGCATGGAACCGGCCGGAAGAATCGCCGCGATGAATCGGTTTGCGAGCGATCCGCCCGCGCGGCTCGACCAGTGCGCCGCTGCCGC
>DASTCZ010000349.1:0-10430 GCA_035710585.1 Candidatus Acidiferrales bacterium
CTCCGGCTTCCGCCTCTTTCAACACCCCGACGATCTGCTCTTCACTAAAACGGCTCCTTCTCATGGCGCTTCTCCTCTCGCGGTCTTATACCCGGAGAAGCTAAGTTTTCGCTGGACTAATTTTCGGGGGGCAGGTCACACACGCACTCGTGTTGGCCCTCGTTGCCCATTAGACATATCGTTGACACTGACTGATGAAGCCGGTTGCACAACGTTCTGCCAGGACATATACGCACTTGTTGAGCTCATTCTTACCTCGTAGAGTCCGCCAGTTCCTCGGCCACTGCTAATCACCGGCACGTCTTGTTCTGAATCCAAGTCACTGAACGCTTGCTTACACTAAGAATGTTCACCGGGCCGTGGACTGAGTCGTCGAATTTGCCGGTTTCCTCGATCAAAAATTCCAGATGGACAAGATCAAAGGCTTGCGCATCGATTAGGCGCATGCGTTGGCCCCGTTGGGACCATTCTTTGCCGATTGTCCGCGCCCGCTCCGTTTTACCCTCAAACAATTCCTGCGTAATGCCATCGGTGAAATACGGTCTGGATGTGGGTGGAAGCGCGTCTACTGCGTATCCAACTGGTATCACCGCTCCCTCTCGTTGTCTAAGGCTATCGTCAATCGCGATTCTGACTCTGTACACTCTGATTTTCCTTGACGCGTCCGCACCGACAAATAGCCCGACGAGAAGTGTTCCATTTGCGACCGTTAGCGAGCGAACTCGCTCGGGATTGACGAGGTAGAAGCTCTGGAAGTCCGCGGCGAGACTGCGACCCCACGACAATGCAATGTCTCGGATGTCGGCGTTCAAATGTTGCCGATATGCGGAAAGAGCTTCCTCGATTCCGTTCCACTTTTGAACTGGATCGATAGGTGAATTCGGCGTGTAGCCTTCACGACCTGTCTCCGCGAACGCGAAGCGATCACTCAAAACGGCGATTTTGCACTTGTCCCGAATCCTACTAGAGCCATCTTGATCGGTATCGACAGCGCGACTATCTGCAAGCAAGAACACGCGGTCCGGCTTGTAATCGATGACTATCGATGTCGCGCATACAGGAAGAGACGTAACCGTCGCCAGAATCGCCAAATTGACGAGCATGCACCGTACGAAGCGTGTCATTTGGTTCCTAAGCTAGCAACCTGTTAATTCGGAAGCGAGTCGTCTTCAAGCAGAGCGGGTCTTTCAGCTTTTTCGTTCATTTTGATTGTCCGCAGCTTTTCAAGGGATGCCTTGGCGCTTGCCTTTTCCTGCTCGCTGAGAATGTGGTGAGCGATGCCGCCCGTTAGTTCGACGGACTGAAGCGGCTTACCTGAGAATCCGGCTTACAGGCCCACCCGCTATCCACTTCGATTTTTCAATTCAAAACTCTGGGCTCGGCAACGTAACCGCGTCGACTAGAAGAACGACATCATTTTCAGACCTCTGCGGCACGATACTCGCAGGACCTGGCCGGAACGATTATCAACCGCTGTATACCGTCGGTGGGATTATGCCGACTGGAGAAGCGACTACGTCATCGCCGGGTTCGCGGTGACCGTGCGGTTGGGGCGATCCACTATGGTCAAATCTGTAAAATTCTATTGCCTTTATCGTACAGGTATGGTAGCGTTACTGGAAATCGTCGGTCGTCCCCAATTTGGCCGGCACTTTGGATCGTTTGCAGTTGATGCTTCGCAGCAGAACTCTCCGCCCCGCTCGGGCGGCAGACCACCCCGTAAACCCGAACCCCAACTCATCCACAACTCCAAAACTCGCTAAGTACCTTTATCTTCAAATCATTAGCTACACTTTCGCTGTAACTATGTTTAGATTCATATCGTTACAAAAAATGAGGTGTTTCTTGCTTGCAACTTAACATAATGTGGGAAGTGCGTCTCGACAGCCACAGCCTGGGGACTCGCTCAAGACTTTATTCGTATCTCAGTGCGATCAGCGGATCGACGCGCATGGCGCGGCGCGCGGGGATGACGCATACAACTAACGCGATTGCGGACAGGAGCAATGTGAGGACATCCAGCTGGTTCGGCGCAGCGGTACGTTGCATTTGGCTTGTCAGCGGATGAGCGGCCTCAACGTCGCCGCGGTAAGCACATGAAGGCACATGACATAAAGTCCGAAATGCGCTGCGACCATGACAATCGTTCGAATATACTCTGACGCGATGCGACCACTATCACTGTCACTGTACTTGTGCGCGTTGCTAGCGGTTTGCGGTCAGGCGCGCGCGGCGGCTCCGGAAGGGATTCCCCGGCAATTGGCGCGTGACCGCGCGGGCCGCGTTTCGAACCTGCGCTACGAACTCTCCTTTGAACTTGCCCCGCACGCCGCCGTTTCGCACGGAACCGAGCGGCTGCAATTCGATTTGAAGGGTGAAGGAGCGCTGCTGCTGGATTACCGCGAAGGCACGATCGACAAAATCGCCGTGAATGGAACGAGCGCGGCGGCTGCGCTTGACAACGGGCACATCGAGCTGCCGGCGAACGTGCTGAAGCAGGGCGCCAACCTCGTGACAATCGAGTTCCGTTCCAATGTCGCACCCGCTGGAAAGCCCCTGATTCGCTATCAAGATCGGGACGACGGCTCCGAATACATCTACACGCTTTTTGTGCCGATGGACGCCAGCATGGCATTTCCGTGCTTCGATCAGCCCGATTTGAAGGGACGCTTTCAGCTGACGCTCGCTGCGCCACAAGATTGGACCGTGATTTCGAATACCGCGGTGAAAATCGCGCTCGCCGAGGGCGCGACGAAGAAGACGAGCTTCGAAGAAACGCGCCCGATCAGCACGTATCTTTTCGCGTTCGCCGCCGGTCCCTTTCAGAAAATCCACGACACCGCCGGATTGCCCGGGCTGTATGTGCGCAAATCGCAGGCGCAACGCGCGCAAAGCGAGGCTCCCGAAGTCGAGCAAATCGCGAAGCAAGGCATCGAATACCTTTCAAACTATTTCGCTCAGCCTTTTCCATTTCCAAAGTACGACATGGTCCTGATCCCAGGCTTCGCCTATGGCGGCATGGAGCACGCCGGCGCCACTTTTCTGCGCGAAGAATCGGTACTTTTCCGCACCGCGCCCACGCATCTCGATCATCTTGGCCGCGACATTCTCGTCTTGCACGAACTCACTCACCAGTGGTTCGGCGATCTCGTCACGATGCGCTGGTTCGATGACCTCTGGCTGAAAGAGGGCTTCGCGCAGTATATGGCTTATCAGTCTCTCGCTTCGCTGATGCCCGATGAAAATATCTGGAAGCGCTTCTACGAAAGCATCAAGCCCGGCGCTTACGAGATCGATTCGACGCAAGGCACGACGCCGATCTATCAGGACATTCCGAATCTCAAAGACGCGAAGTCGGCGTATGGCGCCATCGTCTATTCAAAAGCGCCAGGAGTTCTCAAGCAATTTGCGTTCGCATTGGGTGGCGATACATTTCGCGATGGCCTGCGGATGTACCTGAGGGAACACGCTTATGGGAACGCGGAGTGGAGTGATCTCGTCAGCGCCGAGGAGCGAGTATCGGGAAAATCGCTGCATGCCTGGGCAGATGCCTGGATTCGCCACCGAGGCATGCCCGAAGTGGACGTGACGTGGTCCTGCGGCGGCGACAAACTCCAGCGTCTCTCGCTCGAGCAACACGATGTGCTCGGAACAGACGCCGTGTGGCCGCTTACCACGCAGATCCTCGTCAGCTCGAAAGGCGCGAGCAATCGACTACGCGCCGATCTGCAATCCCGGACCGTAGAAATTACAGCCACTCCCGGTACGCCTTGTCCCGACTATGTCTTCGCGAACGACAGCGACTATGGCTACGGCCGTTTCCTGCTCGATTCGAAGAGCCAGGAATACGTCGTCGCCCACATCTCCGATATTCGCGATGTCTTCCCTCGAACATTGCTATGGGGCGCGCTTTGGGACTCCGTGCGCGAGGCGAAACTCGCTCCGCGCGATTACCTCGCGCTCGCCGCACAGCTTTTGCCCAAGGAAACAGACCTGTCGCTGTTACAGAGCATGCTGTCCAGCTCAGCAACCTCGTTGCACCGTTACGTAAGCGATAAAACACGGCTTGAACTTGTGCCCCAGTTCGAAGAACTCGAAGCGCGTCGCATGGTCGATTCGGAAGCGCCAGATATGCGGATCTTGTGGTATCGCGGCTTCCGGTCAATAGCAGAAACGCCCGACGCACTCGCAAAACTGAAAGCTTTGCTCAATGGAAATCTCACCGTTCCGGGAGTGCAGTTGAGGCCGCTCGACCGCTGGACGATGGTCACGTCGCTGCTCGCTCTGAAAGATCCAGAGGCCAATTCGATCTTCGAAGCCGAGCGGAAGCGCGACCCGGGCGGAGACGGTCAAAAATACGCTTACGTCGCGGAAGCAGCGCGACCGGAAGCAGGCGTAAAGCAGAAGTATTTCGACGAATATCTGCACAATGCGGCGCGCGAAGAGGACTGGATCCAGTCGAGCCTCCGCTCTTTCAACTATTGGAATCAGTCAGAGCTGACGGCGCCGTTTCTGCGTCCGGCGCTCGATGCGTTGCCGCAAATCAAGCGCGAACGAAAAATATTCTTCCTGGTGGATTGGCTCAACGCGTTTATTGACGGCCAGCGGTCACCAACCGCGCGGGCGGAAGTGCACGAGTATTTGCGCACGGCCACGATCGAACCCGATTTGCGTTTGAAAATTCTTCAGGCAGTCGATGAATTGGACCGGACTGTCAAGATTCGATCGAAATTTCCTGACTAGCGAATCTTCGGCTCCGGCTATCGCCGTGACTTTCAGAAATCCAGGTTTCTGCGCATAAAGATTCGGGCTCATCAAGGTAAATTGTGAGCAGGAAAAACATGAGCGAACGGCGGGCGACCGTCAGAGCGATCTCTGGAGCCGATTGGCCTCGGCGAAAAGCTTCTCAAGCTCTCGGGAAGTGAGCTGCGCTCGCAAGTGCTCGATTGCCTGCGAGAGCCTGTCTAGGGCGCGCGCAATGTTGTCCGAATTCGTAAGCGCAATGTCGCGCCACATCGCGTATGGACTGCCGGCCAATCGAAGCGCATCGCGCGCACCCGGACCGGCTAGGGCGGGCAGAATCGGCGGATCGTCATCTTCCTCCGCGATCAAATTCGCCAGAGCAATCGAAGCAAGTTGCGGAAGGTGGGAAATGATACCCACAGCCCAATCGTGTGTATCGGCGTCGAGCCATTTGGGATGAGCCCCGAGCTTTTCAATTAGTGAAAGAAATACTGCCACTCGCGAATCCAGCTTTTCTTCGTTCGGCTCTTCGCCAATCAGCAGGTACGGGCTGCCAGCAAATAAACTCGCATTCGCCGCAGCGATGCCGCTCGATTCCCTTCCAGCCATCGGGTGGCCACCGAGAAAGAGCGCTCCGCCGCTCTTGAAGTGCTGCGCCGCCACCTTGCACACGGCGCGCTTGGTGCTGCAGGCGTCCGTGACGAGCGCATCGGCGGGCGAATGCCGGGCGATCTCCGGCAGCAGCTCAATCGTTGCGGAAATCGGCAGCGCGATATAAACGAGATCGGCGCCCTTAACCGCTGACGCTAGATCATTTGAGGAGTCTTCAATCGCGCGCCGCTCGAGCGCCTCGCGCAGCGCCGCCTCGCGATCGAAGCCCATGATCCGTGTTTGCGGAGAATGCTCGCGTAGCGCGAGCGCGAAAGACCCGCCGATGAGGCCGGTGCCGAGGATGGCGACGCGCTTTAAAAAAAAGTCAGAGGCCATGAGTCAGGCCCATGTATTTGGGCGGAGGTGTTTTAACACAAAGCGCACAAAGGAACGCAAGAAGCACACGAAGACGCGATCTTACGCGACGCGGCGTCCGACCGCCGGCGCGATGATGCGAATCTCCGACATCAGCTGCGCGAATTGATCTTCGTAAAGCGATTGCGCGCCGTCGCTGAGCGCGTTATCGGGATCGTGGTGGACTTCGATCAGCAGGCCATCGCACCCCGCGGCGACTGCAGCGCGAGCCATCGGCGCAACCTTGTCGCGGCGCCCTGTGCCGTGCGAAGGGTCCGCAAAAATCGGGAGATGCGAAAGCTTTTTGATCACGGGGATTGCCGCGATGTCGAGCGTGTTTCGCAGATACGTCTCAAAGGTGCGAATTCCCCGCTCGCACAAAATCACATTGTGATTTCCGCCGCTCATGATGTATTCCGCGCTGAGCAGTAGCTCTTCGATCGTCGCGCTCAGGCCTCGTTTCAACAGCACCGGCTTTTTTACTTCGCCCAGCGCGCGAAGCAAATGGTAATTCTGCATATTGCGCGCGCCGACCTGGAGCACATCCACATATGGCAACATCAACTGCACTTGCGAAGGGTCCATCACTTCGCTGACGACGAGCAACTTGTGCTTGTCCGCCGCTTCGCGCATCAGCTTCAGCGCCGGCTCGCCCATTCCCTGGAAGCTGTAAGGCGAAGAGCGCGGCTTGAACGCACCGCCGCGAAGGAGCTTCGCGCCGCTGCGGGCGACGCTCTCTGCGATGCGGTTAATTTGCTCTTTCGATTCTACCGAGCAGGGACCTGCCGCGACGATCACTTCCGTGCCGCCGATTTTCACTCCGCGTGCCAGCTCGACGACCGTTCCGCCTGGCTTGAACTGCCGGCTCGCGAGCTTATACGGCTGCGTGATGCGCATGACCTCGCGCACGCCTTCGATCAGTTCGACTTGCCGCGGATCGAAGTCCGCTTTCACGCCGACCGCGCCCAGCACAGTTTGCGATTCGCCGGTTGAACGATGTACATCGAACCCGAGCGCGACAAGCCGATCGATCACATGCTGGATCTGCTCGTCCGTCGCTCCCTCTTGCATGACCACAACCATGATGATTCCCCCGATCTATAAATACCTTGCGCCTTCACGCGGCTCTTTCCTTCAATCGCGTGTGCGATCCACGTCGTCCGCCATCGCGTGCCGCTCGATGCTGCGCGCTTCGTCGATGATGCGCTCAAAGAGCCTTCGGATCGCCGTGTCCGGCAGCGGGCCGCTATTGCATCTCTCCGCGTTCGCCAGCACTTCCTTTTCGCGCTCCGGTTGATACAGCGGCTCGTGCGACGAATGCTTCAATTTGCCCAATTCGATCGCGCATCGCGAGCGCTCGTTCAGCAACTCGACCAGCTTTCGGTCGATTTCGTCGATGCGGCGTCGCCAATCGGCAATCGTATCCACGCGGAATTTCCCCGCACAAAAATCGTTTTGTAGCTTCGAACTCGCGGGCTAGGCGCGACGGCTGAGCCCGTGGCCTGCGGCCTGCTTCAGCGAACGAATCTTCGCTGCGACTTTTGCGACGGCCTCGCCGGCCGATTTCGCGCGCTCGATTTCCTGCATGAGCGCTGAGCCGACGACCGCGGCATCTGCAAGACCGCCTAAAACCGAAACATGCCCGGGCAAAGAGATGCCAAATCCTACCGCAAGTGGAAGCTTCGTGGCTGCGCGCGCGCGGCGAATCAACGAGGGCAGATCGTCAGGCAGACTTTCTCGCGCGCCCGTTACGCCTGTGCGCGAGACGAGGTACAGAAAGCCGCTAGAAGCTTCGGCGATCTGCGGGAACCGCTCTGGCGTCGTCGTGGGCGCCGCGAGAAAGACCGTATCAAGACCGTGTGCGTGCATCACGCGAATGTGTTCCGAGGCTTCCTCTGGAATGAGGTCCGTCACAAGGACGCCGTCTGCGCCTGCTTTCGACGCCGCTTCTGCAAATTTCTCGAGCCCCATTTGCAGAAATGGGTTGTAGTAGCCGAAGAGTACCAGCGGCACTTCGCTCTTCGCGCGGATCTTCGCGACCACATCCAGCACTCCCGCGAGCGTGGTGCCCGCGCGGAGGCTCCGCTCGCTGGCTCGCTGGATCGTCGGCCCATCCGCGAGCGGATCGCTGAACGGAATTCCCAACTCTATGACGTCCGCGCCCGCATCGGCGGCGGCTAACACAATTTCAACCGTCGCAGCAAGATTTGGGTCGCCCGCCGTGACATACGCGACGAGTCCCATATCGCCCGCACGCGCAAGCGCCGCGAATCGCTCGCCAATTCGAGTCGTACGGCGGGGCATCTCTAATATATCCATCCGCAGCCCCCCACCACCACCCGCTGCCAACCTGAGGGTTCCTTTCTAAGAAAATAAAAATCTCCTGTGCCGCACACATTCCCGCAGACTCGGTCGATGAACACTACTGCATGCGTTCGGTCAGGATCGAATCCAACCGCCGTGAGGTAATGCACGTAGTTCATGGGCGGCCTTTTAACTTCTGAAACAATTTCGTATTCCACATTCAGTTTAAATTTGTCAGCCAATTCAGCCTCGCCGTGAGGCTTATCAAAATCTTCCGCGGCCGCGTGAAATTCTTCAGGTATCCTGCAATAGGTTGCATTTGCCGTCCGTTTTTCAGTTTCGGTCAAATAGAAAATCCGGATCAGGGGACTCGAGCCTGCCCGTTCTTTTGGAAGTGCGTCGAGCAACGTGGAGAGAACCGCGTAACCCTGTTCGTCCTCATATTTCCGATGTTGCGTCGCTTGCTGATTCTCGCGACTTGACCCGGGTGTGAGGAGCGCGCAAGCAAGAAGAGGGACAACGGTAAGCTTCGAAGCGAATTGAATCACGTCACAGTCCTCTTAGGCTTTCAAATCGGCTTGTTCGCTGCGGCTTTCTGATACGTTTCCATATCCTTGTCACCGCGGCCGGAGATGTTAACGATCACTATCGAATCGCGCGGCATGCTTGGTGCGCGCGCGATCAGTTCTGCGACAGCGTGCGCACTTTCGAGAGCAGGAATAATTCCTTCGTATCGCGCGAGCGTCTGCGCCGCTTCGAGTGCAGCCTTATCACTCGCGGCGGTGTATTCCGCCCGGCCTGTCTCAGCCAGCCAAGCGTGCTCAGGACCAATGGACGGATAATCGAGTCCCGCCGAAATTGAATGCGTCTGCGCGATCTGCCCGTCTGAATTCTGCAAGACGTGCGTATATGTACCGTGTAATACGCCGCGGCGCGCACCGGTATATCCGTGCGCCTCAGAGAGTCGAGCTGCGTGTTCGCCAACCGCCGTTCCGCGTCCGCCGGCCTCGACGCCGATCATTTTTACGTTGGCGTCGCCGATGAACGCGCTGAACAGCCCGATGGAATTCGATCCGCCGCCGACGCAAGCCAGAAGTATGTCCGGCAGGCGGCCCTCAGCGTGCAAAATCTGTTCGCGAGCTTCGCGCCCGATTACGGAATGAAAATCGCGCACCATTTGTGGATATGGGTGCGGACCGAGGACTGATCCGAGCATGTAATGCGTCGTGCGCACGTTCGTCACCCAATCGCGCATCGCTTCATTGATCGCATCCTTGAGAGTACGGCTGCCGGAATCGACGCCCGCGACTTCCGCGCCCAGCATCCGCATGCGAAATACATTGAGCCGCTGGCGCTCCATGTCTTCCGTGCCCATGTAGACCGTGCATTCGAGTGCCAGGCGTGCGGCGACCGTCGCGCTGGCGACTCCGTGCTGCCCTGCGCCGGTTTCCGCAACGATGCGCGGTTTGCCCATGCGCTTTACCAGCAACCCTTGCCCAATGCAGTTGTTGATTTTGTGCGCGCCGGTGTGCAGCAGGTCTTCGCGTTTCAAATAAATTCGCGGGCCGCCGAGATTCTCCGTTAGCCGCTCTGCAAATTGCAGCGGAGTGGGACGCCCGGCGAAATCGCGCAACAGCGCTCCAAATTCGGCTGCGAATGCCGGATCGCGGCGCGCGGCTTCGTACGCCGCGGTCAGCTCGGCTACCGGCGCCATCAGGGTTTCCGGCACGTAGCAGCCGCCATAGGGACCGAAGCGACCGCGCTCATCCGGCCAAATGCGATCAGTAACGGGACTGGTCATAGGCGAAGACATTGTCTCATCCGGCGACTGAAGTTCTCGAGTTACCAGCACAAATGCCAGCGAAGGCGTACGTCATCCCTGACTCGCGATCTTGCGCTGGCCATCCGCGATCTCTTTTGAAGCGGCTTCAACGGCACGCATCAGTTCCCGGACGAGTTGCGCATCTTTTTTCCCGGGCACGCCCTCGATGCGCGTCGCGACATCTACCGCATAAGGCTGCGCGATCCGAATCGCTTCGCCGACATTATCGGCCGCAAGGCCTCCCGCCAGCACGATCCGCGCATATTGATTCGCTTCTCGCGCAAGGTTCCAATCCCACGGCTTGCCCGTGCCGCCGCGCAATTCGGGATCGAATCGCTCGAGCAAAATCGCGCTCGCCGCGCGAAATTTCTTCAACGATTCGGGCTTGAAGCCTTCTTTCACCGGCAGAGCCTTTACCACGGAATGGTGCTTCGCCAATTCTTCCACTTCGCTCGGCGGTTCATCGCCGTGCAGCTGCACTCCCGTCAGATGTAATGCTTGTGCCAGCGCGTGCAACGCGGGCGGCTGCCAATCGACGAACACGCCGATTCGATCG
>DASTCZ010000350.1:0-2620 GCA_035710585.1 Candidatus Acidiferrales bacterium
CCGCGCCACCCGCCCCGTCGCCTTCGCCACCACTTCCTCGGAAATCGAGGCCGGCGCCTGCTCGTAATGCGAAAAGTGCATCGTGAAGCTCGCGCGGCCCTGCGTGCGGCTGCGCAAATCCGTCGCGTACCCGAACATCTCTGCCAGCGGCACCTGCGCGCGAATGATCTGGCTACCCGCTCGCGATTCAGAACCCTGAATCTGTGCTCGCCTCGCGTTCAAATTCCCGAACACCGCCGCCTGATACTCGTCCGGCACCACAACTTCCACACGCATGATCGGCTCAAGCAGCGCCGGATGCGCGCGATTGCACGCTTCCTTGAAACCGATCGAGCCCGCAATCTTGAACGCCATTTCCGAGCTGTCCACGTCGTGATAGCTGCCATCGATCAAAATCACGGCGATGTCCACCATCTCGTAGCCGGCCAATACGCCCGTCTCCATCGCCTCGCGTATGCCCGCTTCAATCGGAGCGACATACTCCCTCGGAATCGCGCCGCCAATAATCTTGTCGATGAAAAGCAGCCGGTGTTCTTTGTCGAACCGCCACCGCCCGCCCGACCCCGCCACCTGCTTCGAAAGCGCGTCCAATTCGTCCGTCGACATCTCGTGCATGTCTTCGTGCGCCGCCGATGGCAATGGCTTTACTTCCAGTTTGCAATGTCCGTACTGCCCGCGTCCGCCCGTCTGGCGAATGTATTTGCCTTCCGCAATTGCGTTCTTGCGAATCGTTTCGCGGTACGCCACCTGCGGCCGCCCCACGCCCGCCTGCACGTTGAATTCGCGCATCATGCGATCGACGATAATTTCCAGGTGCAGTTCGCCCATTCCCGAAATCAGCGTCTGCCCCGTGTCCGGATCCGTGTGCACGCGGAACGTCGGGTCTTCCTGCGCCAGCTTTCCCAGCGCGACCCCCATCTTGTCCTGATCGGCCTTCGTCTTCGGCTCGATCGCTACCGAAATCACCGGCGTCGGAAATTCGATCGACTCGAGCACGATCGGCTTCTGCTCGTCGCACAGCGTGTCGCCCGTCGTCACGCTCTTTAATCCCACGCACGCCGCGATATCCCCGGCGTAAATCCCGTCAATTTCTTCTCGCTTGTTTGCATGCATCCGCAGCAAGCGGCCCACGCGCTCGCGCGTGTTCTTCGACGAGTTGAAAACGTAGCTGCCCGCCTGCAAGACGCCCGAATACACGCGAATAAAAGTCACCTGCCCGACGAACGGGTCGGACATGATTTTGAACGCCAGCGCCGCAAACGGCTGGTCGTCTGAAGCGCGCCGCAGCACCGCTTCCTCGGTATCCGGCAGCACGCCTTCCACCGGCGGCACGTCCAGCGGCGACGGCAAATAATCCACCACCGCGTCGAGCATCGGCTGAATGCCCTTGTTCTTGAACGCCGAGCCCGCCACCACCGGCACCAGCTTCAGCGCAATCGTCGAGCGGCGGATCGATGCCCGCAGCTCCTCGGGCGTCAGCTTGTGCTCTTGCAAGTATTTTTCGAGAATCGTGTCGTCGTGTTCGGCGATGTACTCCACCACCTTGTCGCGATGCTCTTTGTAAAACACCTGGTCGATCAATGACGCTTTCAGCGCCGCATCGATATCCGGTCGCGATTTCACGAATTCCGCGTCCCACAATTTCGTCACTTCAAACGTCTCGAATTTCGCGCCGAGCGTTTCCTCCAGCCACACCACCGCTTTTTCTTCGATGAAATCGATAATTCCGATGAAGGTGTCTTCTTTACCGAGGGGAAACTGCAGAGGAACGGGGTGGGCGCCTAACCTTTGCCGCATCGAGCGGATCGAATGGTCGAAATCCGCGCCGACGCGGTCCATCTTATTAATGAACGCGATGCGCGGGACGCGATACTTGTCCGCCTGGCGCCACACGGCTTCCGACTGCGGCTGCACGCCCGCCACCGCGTCAAACACCGCGATCGCGCCGTCGAGCACGCGCAGCGACCGCTCCACTTCCACCGTGAAATCCACGTGGCCGGGCGTATCGATAATGTTCACGCGCGTATTCTTCCCGAAGCGCTTCCAAAATGCCGTCGTCGCCGCGGACGTAATCGTGATTCCGCGCTCGCGCTCCTGCTCCATCCAGTCCATCGTCGCGGTACCGTCGTGCACCTCGCCGATCTTGTACGTCACACCGGTATAGAACAGCACGCGCTCGGTCGTAGTCGTCTTTCCGGCATCAATGTGCGCCATGATCCCGATGTTGCGCGTGTCTTCGAGTTGGTTCGGCCTTGCCATTTCTACTTCCTATCTCCCCTGAATCCAGCTTCTGTTTCTACCTGCTCCCCTAAGCCCTCGCTTCTACTTCTTCTCTGCGACTCTCTGCGTTCTTCGTTCCTCTGCGCCTGCCTGCCGTAGGCATTGTCAGGTTTTGCCTTTGCCTTTGTTTCTCAATTTGAAATTTCAAATTTAGAATCGCTTTCCGCCTTCCGCGGTTTTCGCTAGCCACTAGCCACTACCACCTGTAGTGCGCAAACGCCTTATTCGCCTCCGCCATGCGGTGCACGTCTTCCTTCTTCTTGATCGCTCCGCCCTTGCCATTCGCCGCGTCCAGCAACTCATCGGCGAGCCGGTCCGTCATCGTCTTCCCGCCGCGCGA
>DASTCZ010000351.1:0-11573 GCA_035710585.1 Candidatus Acidiferrales bacterium
GCGCCGATCCCCAGCATCAGGCACAGAATCGCGGCCGCGCTGAATCCTGGATTCTTGCGCAGCACGCGCAGCGCGAAGCGAACGTCGTTTTTGAACGTATCCATCCGGAAGCCCCCTTTGGATTAATTACGCTAAGCGCACGAAAAGGTTCCGCGCGTCGCGCCTTGCCGCACTCACTCCGCTGCGCTAAAGTACCGCCTCCGCCGCACAGGAGCCGCCTTGCCCGCTAGTGGAAAAGAACATCTTCGCGTCATGCTACGCCGCAGCGCGATTCGCAAGCGCATCCGCCAGATGGGCGCGCAAATCTCAAAGGATTACAAGGGCGAGCGCATTCACCTGATCGGCGTGCTCAAAGGCGCGTCGATTTTCATGGCGGATTTGATCCGCGAGATCTCGCTCGAAGTCTCGCTCGACTTCATGTCCGTTTCGAGCTACGGCAAGGGCACGCGCACTTCCGGCGAAGTTCGCCTGATCAAGGATCTCGACACCAGCATCGAAGGCCTCAACGTTCTTCTGGTCGAAGACATTCTCGACACCGGCCTCACGCTGAGCTACTTGTTGCGCGTGCTCCAGCAGCGAAAGCCAAAATCCCTGAAAATGGTCGCGCTGCTCGATAAGCCCGATCGCCGCATCATCAAGGGCCTGAAAGCCGATTACACCGGCTTCGAAATTCCCAACGAATTTGTCGTCGGCTACGGCCTCGATTACGCCGAACGTTACCGCAACCTAAAAGACGTCTGCATCCTTTCGCTTCCGCCGCAGTAGCTCGCCGCGATGCGCCCCGTTATCACCGCTTCCGACGTAGAAAAAATTTCCGCTGGCGGCGAATTGCAAATCACCGCCGACGCGCTGATCACTCCCCTCGCGCGCGATGAAGCTGCGCGTCGCAACGTGCGCTTCCGTATCGTCGCAAAGCCCGGCGCCGAGGGATCAAAACCTTCTCCTGCCGGACGCGGTATCGTCGCGCTCGCGGCCGATCACGGCGGCTTCGAGCTGAAGAAGCAGCTCGCGGTTCACCTACAAGACTGGGGCTACGACGTTCTCGATCTCGGCACCAATAGCACTGACGCCGTCGATTATCCCGATTTTGCTGCTGCGGCCGCGGAGGCCGTCGCCTCCGGCAAAGCTTGGCGCGGCATTGTGATCGATAGCGCCGGAATCGGCAGCGCGATCGCCGCCAACAAGGTCCCCGGAGCGCGCGCGGCGCTATGCTATGATCGCGCCACGGCTCGCAATAGCCGCGAACACAACGACGCAAATGTTTTGACGCTCGGCGCGAAGCTGATTTCGCCGGAAACCGCGCGCGAAATCGTTGCCGTGTGGCTCGCTACCGGTTTTGCCGGCGGCCGCCACGCCAAGCGCGTCGACAAAATTCGCGCCATCGAGTCGCGCTACTTGAAAAGTTGATGTTCGTAGGGGCGGACCTCGCGTCCGCCCGTTTTTCGCACCGCCGATTTATGCCTCTCGATCACGCCCAACTCGAGCAGCTCGTAAAAGCCATCACAGAAGAAGTCCTCGCCTACCTCGGCGCGTCTTCCGGCTCGGCCGGTCTCGATCTCGACGACATCGTCTGCCCCGGCTGCGATCAGCAGTGCATCGAAAAATGTGCGCGCAAAACTCAGCTCGTCATCGAAGCCGGCGCGGATCGCATTTCCGCCGGCCCGCAAGTGCGCCAGGTGGATGCCGAAGTCGCCGCTTTGATCGATCACACGTTGCTCAAGCCGGACGCCTCGCGCGGAGACATCAAGAAGCTTTGCGAAGAGGCCGTGAAGTTCGGCTTTGCATCCGTCTGCGTGAATCCGTGGAACGTCGCGCAGGCCGCCGAACTCGTTCGCGGCTCGCGCGTGAAAGTCTGCACCGTCGTCGGCTTTCCTCTCGGCGCCACGCTGCCCCAAGTGAAAATTTACGAAGCCGAACAGGCGATCAAGCTCGGCGCGCAGGAAGTCGATATGGTTCAAAACGTCGGCGCGCTCAAATCCGGTCTCGACGAACAGGTCGAACAGGATATTCGCGGCGTTGCCGAAGCCGCGCACCGCGGCGGCGCGATCTGCAAAGTCATTCTGGAAACCTCGCTCCTCACCAACGACGAAAAAATCCGCGCCAGCAAAGCTGCGAAGAATGCAGACGCGGATTTCGTGAAGACCAGCACGGGCTTTTCCACTTCCGGCGCCACCGCCGAAGATGTGGCGCTCATGCGCGCAGCAGTCGGCAGCCAGCTCGGCATCAAGGCCTCCGGCGGCATCCGCTCTCTGGAAGATGTAAAGAAAATGGTCAGCGCGGGTGCGACGCGCATCGGAGCGAGCGCCAGCGTAAAAATCGTCGAGCAAGCCCGCGGCGCGGGTTCCTCATCCCCGCCTTGCTCATCTGCAAAACAGCCGGTCGCGACGGCTTACTAAAATGCGCGCTCAAGGTCCGAAGTGCACGCTCAGCGCTCTCCTGCTGGTCGTCACGCTCGGCGCGTCCGTCGCGAATCTCTCAGCTCAGGCGGCGCCGCAGAATAAGCCCGCCCCTCCGGTCGATCCCACCGCGCAAGTGAAAAATCACATCTTCGCCATCAACTCGCGCAAGTCCACGCCCGAACAATATCTTTGGCTGAAGTCCAAGCTCGATCCCGGCAGCAAATCCGATCGCGCCGCAGCGCGCTACTTCCGCACGTCGTTCAGCGTTGAAGGAATGCCCGCAGCGGCGACGCTCTACGTTGCGGGGCCGGCTCGCATTCGCGCATTTCTCAATGGCCAGCTTGTGATTGACGCGACCCAAGACCCCAAATCGAAAATCATGCCGCATGTCGCCATTGCAGACGTGCGTGCGGGTCTCCATTCCGGAAACAATTTCCTCGCGATCGAAGCATCGGACTTTCCGCGCAGCGGCATGGAGCAATTTGGCGCCATGATGCCGACGATGGTTGCCAAAATTGTTCCTGCGGCTGAAAACGTCTACGCCAGACCGCTCGTTTTCAGTAGCTCGCTTTGGAGCGCCTCGCTCGATGCGCCAGCGGGATGGGAGCAGCCCGGCTTCAGCGACGCCAAATGGCAATTGGCCGAATCGCTCGGGAATTTGTTTGATGAGATGCCGCGCCTCCATTGGAATTCTGACGCCGCGATGTACCGCTGGCCCGGTTACGACGGCATTTCCGCCCCGCTCGCGCGTTTGAGGCTTCCGGCCGTCGCCGTCACTCAAGTTTCGGAAGCTGGCGGCCACTTCGCGAATCTCGACGCACTCCAACGAATGATCTCCTCCTCGAAATTTTCCGTCACGCTTCCTCCCGTGGGCGCCGCGCAGCAGCCGTCGTTGATGCTCGATTTCGGCCGCGAGATAAACGGCCGCATCGAGTTCGTCTCGGATTCCGACGCTCCGATTCGCGTGCAGTCGCAATATGGCGAATCCGCGGACGAAGCCGTCAATTCGCCCTATCTCGGCACGAACGAAATCGTGATTCCCGCGAATGGCAGTGCGTTTGGCCCGAAGAGCGCTCTCCGCTACGTGCTTCTGAAATTTGTCTCCGGCCCTCCCGAGCTGCGATTTTCCGCGATTCGCGTGGACGATATCTATTATCCCGTTGCCTACAAAGGCTCCTTCACGTCGTCGGACCCTGTGCTCAATCGCATTTGGGAAATTGGAGCGTACACGGCGCATCTCTGCATGGTTGATGAAATTTGGGACGCGCCGAAGCGCGATCGCGGGATGTGGATGGGCGATCTCCACGTTAGCGGCCGCGTCATCGACACGGTCTTCGCCGACGAGTTTCTTTTGACGGAGACGATGAACGATCTCGTCGCGCTCTCCGGCAAGCCTTCAACGCGGCACGTGAATACCATCCCCGGCTATTCCGCATTTTGGGTGCTGGGCGAAGCCGATTATTACCGCCATCACGGCGATAAAATTTATTTGCGCGAGGTGCGTGCGCCGCTCCTCGGCCTTTTGAATTACATGGCCAGGGATCTCGACGATCGCCATCTCTTCGCAAATACGAGCAAATCGTGGCCTTTTGTCGATTGGTCGCCGGATTTCTTTGGCGATACTCCGGAAACGCGTGCCGCAACACTTTTCGAATTCCACGCAGCATTCACCGACGGAGCGTGGCTTCTTCGCGAAGCGAGTGACAAAAGAAACGCCGCAAAATTCGAAGCGCTTGCCGCGCAGATGAAAGCTGCGGCGCAGGCGAATCTGCTCACTTCGCCCTCAAAAACCTTCGGCACGCGCTGGCAAACCAACGCTGCCGCCGTCTTCTTCGGGATTGCGGACGCCGACCAGACCGCCGCCATCTGGCAAAAGGTGCTCGCAGCTCCGCCGGCGCAAATGATCACGCCCTACTACAATTTCTACGCCATCAAAGCCATGGCTGCCGCGGGCCACCGCGCCGAAGCGCTTGATTGGATTCGCAAGTATTGGGGCGGGATGATCGATGAAGGTGCCACTAGCTTTTGGGAAGGCTACGATCCCGCGTGGCCCAAAGATAATTTCCACTCACACTTGCAGGCCGATGACGTCACCGGATATTTCGTCAGCCTAGCGCATGGCTGGTCCAGCGGCCCCACCGCTTGGCTCACTGAAGAAATTCTCGGCATCGTGCCCACTGCTGCCGGTTTTTCACAGGTCACGATTCGTCCCGATCTCACTGGGCTCGCCTGGGCCCACGGCGCTGAACCCACTCCGAACGGCCTCATCACTGTTGACGCAAAAAATTCCGCCGGCTTCACCGCGACCATCACCCTCCCTCGCGGCATTTCGGCAAATGTTTCCGTTCCCGCGCCCCTCACCGGCAAAACCTTGCTTGTGAACTCAACGCCCGTCGACGGCGCCCCGGCAGAATCCGGCGCCCGCGTCACCTTTCCCCTCACCGGCCCCGGCACCTTCCAAATCACATCCCGGTAGGCCGTGTCCATTCTGCGAGGACGTAGTGGTGCAGCATCTTCAGGAACGAAACGTGGCGTAGCTTTTTTTTGAATACCTCACTATCCCAATCGCATCCAAATGCGAGCGCCGGCACCGCCGAGCGAATCGCACGAATGAAAATCCTCTCCCTCAACGTCGGCCTGCCCCGCGAAGTCGATTGGCACGGCCAAGCAGTGACAACCGGAATTTTCAAAGATCCCGTTAGCGGCCGCGTTCGCCTGCGGACGCTGAATTTCGACGGCGATCGCCAGGCTGATCTCACCGTCCATGGCGGCCCGCACAAGGCCGTCTACGCCTATCCCTCCGAGCATTATGCCTACTGGAAGAAAGAGCTAGGCACACCGGAATTGCCGTATGGAGCGTTTGGCGAGAATCTGACGACCGAAGGAATCCTCGAGAACGATCTCCATGTCGGCGATCGCCTCTCGATCGGCTCCGCTGAATTGGTCGTCACGCAGCCGCGCCTACCTTGCTACAAACTCGGCATCCGGTTTGGCTCGGCCGAAATGGTGAAGCGCTTCTTCCTCGCGGCCAAAACCGGATTCTATTTTTCCGTTGCACGTGAAGGCGAAATCGGCGCAGGGGACGAGATCAAGATCGTCGCGCGCGATCCTAAAGCCGTGCCGCTGCCGGAGATTTTTCGTCTCTACCGTGTCAAAGCCTTTAGTCCCGGCGATGTCGCTTCACTCAATAAACTGCTTCGGGTTCCTTCGCTCCCTGCATCGTGGGGCGATTACTTCCGCGCGCGTCTAGCCGAGTCCGCCGCGACCGCCTAAACTAGCGCTGCTCCACCCGCGTCACGCGCCGATACCGGTACGTATGGCCGCAGAAGACGCGATTTTTCGTGAAATCGCTTGACCCGTGTTCGCTCATGTGGTAAACTACACCGTAATAGTAATTACATAGCTATCTGTTCGAACAACGTCCCGAAACGGGAAAAATCGCGCCCAGGTCTCAGGTTTTTGGCACAAAGCACACTTTTCACCCTGTCGACTCGTCGAAATCCATCTTCTAAGTCCATTGTTTTCTTCGCCCCTGTATTTTCTTGGAGCTTAAACTCATTGTTTACAGAAACATACGCCAGAATGCGTGGGGGTACACCCCCTCACACCCCAAGCCGCCGCTCGAAACTGGAGATTCGCCGCGCCTGATATAATTTGCCCGGCCTCGATCGCTTACAAATGAGTTCAGTCGACACCAAATTGCAGCCGGCTCTCCCGGCGGAAACGCTCGCCGTGCTCGCCGAGATCGGCGAGCAAATCAACGCGTCGCTCGACCTCGACGAAGTGCTCGAGCGTACCGCCGCGCTCGTCAAGCGCCTGATCGATTACGAAATCTTCGCTGTGCTGCTCGTCAACGAGGAAACGAATCGCCTCGTCCATCGCTTCACCATCGGCTACGCGCAAACCGACCCGGACCTCTGGCGCATTCCCATCGGTCAGGGAATTACCGGTACCGCCGCAGCCACCGGACACGCGGTGCTCGTCAGCGACGTGAGCAAAGACGAGCGCTATATCAACGCCATCGAAACGGTGCGCAGCGAACTCGCCGTCCCGCTCATGTACAAAGGCAAAGCCATCGGCGTGCTCGATATTCAGAGCCCGCAGCTCGATTACTTCACCACCGATCAGCAGAACATTCTGACGCTTCTCGCCAGCCGCCTCGCCGGCGCGATCGAAAACGCGCAGCTGTTTTTCCGCGCCAAGGCGCAAGCGGAAACCTTGCTTGTTCTCAATGAAATCGCGCGCGAGACGAGCTCGATTCTCGATCTCGAAAAATTGCTCACGCGCGCCGCCGAGCTTATAAAGCGGCTCATCGACTATCAGATTATCAGCATCCTGCTTTACGACGAGGCGACCAAAACGTTTCGCCATCGTGTCGACGTGAAATATGGCCAGACTGTGCAGGGAAAATTGCGAGTCACCGCGACAGAGGGAATCGTCGGCGCTGCGGCCGCCACGCGCCAGCCCGTTCGCGTGCCCGATACCACCGCCGATCCGCGCTACCTGATGGTGAATCCGGAGACGCGCTCCGAGCTTGCCATTCCGCTGATTCACAAAAATCGCGTCGTCGGAGTGCTCGATCTCGAAAGCCCCGAGCTCAATTACTTCACCGAAGATCACGTCCAGGTGCTTTCGATTCTCGCTGCGAATCTGGCCGTCTCGCTCGTCAACGCCGGCCTTTACGAACAAGTCGCCCGCGATGAAGCCCGCATGGAGCGCGAGCTCCACGCCGCGCAGCGCATGCAGGGCGCTCTCCTTCGTCCGGTTCCGTCTGAGGATTACGGCCTCGATATCGCCGCGCGCATTCGCTCCGCGCGCGAAGTCGGCGGCGACCTCTACGATTTTTCGCGCTACGGCTCGCAGCAACTCGGCATCGCGCTCGGCGATGTGAGCGGAAAAGGCTCCGCAGCGGCTCTTTACGGCGCCGTGGCAACCGGCATTCTTCGCAGCCTCGTTCCGCAGAAACTACAGCCTGCCGAACTGCTTAAGCAGATGAATCAGGTGCTTTGCGAGCGGCAAATCGAGGCGCGATACATGACGATGTGCTTCGCCACCTGGCAAAAAGGCCGGCAGAAATTGCGCATCGCAAATGCCGGCCAATCGCAGCCGCTGCTCTACAAAGACGGCCGCTGCGAAAAGCTCGATCTCGTCGGTTTCCCGCTCGGAATGTACGAAGAAGTGAGCTATGACGAAGCCAGCTTCACCCTCGTCGCGGGCGACATATTGATTTTCCATTCCGATGGGCTTGCCGAGAGCATGGATTCGGCCGGAAATTTCTTCGGGATCGACCGCTTGCGCGAACTTGTCGAAGCGAATCACTCGAAAACGGCCAACGAAATCGCCGACCGTTTGCTCGAGGAAGTGGAGCTTTTCACGGGACGCGCGCCGCTGGCCGACGATCGAACTCTGCTTGTCGCCAAAGTGAACTGAAGTGGCGCGCCTGCTCGATCCCGCCAAATTCACGCCGCAGTTCGCCTGGCGCGGCAATCGTGTTTTCTGCGAAAACGTCCCGCTCGACAAAATCGCCGCGAAATTCGGCACTCCTTCTTACGTTTACAGCCGCGCTGCGATTGAGAACGCGTATCGCAATCTCGACCGCGCGCTGTCGTCGGCGTTTCGCTCAACGCCGCGCACGATTTGCTACGCGGTCAAAGCCAATCCTAATCTCTCGATCCTGAAATTGCTCGCCCGACTTGGAAGCGGCTTCGATATTGTCAGCGGAGGCGAACTCGATCGATTGCGCCGCATCGGAGTTCGCGGCGATCGCATCGTGTTTTCCGGAGTCGGCAAGACGCGCGAGGAAATTCGCGAGGCGCTTCGCGCGCGCATTCGGCTGTTCAATGTGGAATCCGCGGCGGAATTGGAATTGCTCGCCGAAGAAGCCTCCCGCGCGCGATTTGCCGCGCCCGCTTCGCTGCGCGTCAATCCCGATGTAGCGGCCGGCGCGCACCCGCACATTGCGACCGGAACTCGTCAACACAAATTCGGCGTCGATTGGCCGCAGGCGCTGAAGCTCTATCGCGCGCACCGCGATTCAAAATGGATTTCGTGGCAGGGAATCAGCGCGCACATCGGCTCGCAGATCGTCACGCTTCGGCCGTATGCGAGCGAAGTTCGCAAACTCGCCCAATATGTAAAGGATCTTCGCACCGCCGGAATTAACTTGCGCTACGTCGACGCGGGCGGCGGCCTCGGCGTTCGCTACACGAGTGAAGAGCCGCCGGATTTCGCCGCGTTTGGCCGAGCGCTGGCGAAGGAATTGCGCCCGCTGAATTGTCACGTGCTAATCGAACCGGGCCGCGCCCTCGTCGCGCTGGCTGGCGTTCTGCTTATGAGTGTTCTTTACACCAAGCAAACGCGTGGGAAGACCTTTGTGATCGTTGATGCAGCCATGAACGATTTCATGCGCCCTGCGCTTTATTCAGCGGTTCATCCGATCACGCGCGCAACGCGCGGGGATCGCGCGGCAGCTACGCGAGAATCACATTTGACGACTGTCGCGATCGCGGGCCCCGTTTGCGAAACCGGCGACGTTTTTCTCAACTCCTGGCCTCTCCCTGAAGTCGCCGCCGGCGATTCGCTGATTCTGTGGGGCGCAGGAGCCTACGGCTTCACGCAATCTTCAAATTACAACTCGCGTCTGCGTCCTGCCGAGATCCTCGTCGAAGGCGCTCGCGCGCGCGTCATTCGCCGCCGCGAATCCCGCACAGACATGCTCCGCGCCGAATAGCGTAACCTTTGGAGTGAAACGAACCTGACGATTTCTGTACTATAGACGCGAGCCATGAAGCTTCACTACGATCGCGAAACCGATTCCCTCTATATCGATCTGAATTCGCGCCCAAGCGCGGACTCACGCGAGATTCAGGAAGGGTTGGTGATTGATCTCGACGAGCAAGGGCAAGTGGTTGGGATCGACATTCAACACGCCTCGAAGCTCCTCGACCTCGAGACGCTTGAGGCGGAATCGTTGCCTGCGACAAGCTTGAAACTCGGCTGAGCTGAACCCTTCCCTGTTGCCACGTTGTTTCACTCCTCGCGCAGCACCACGATCGGATCGACGCGAGCAGCGCGACGCGCGGGAACGAACGCCGCGACGAACGCGACGGCGATGAGCGCGACGGCGGAGAAGATCATCGTGCTCACATCGCGCGCGTGAATATTGAAGAGCAGTTTCTCGATCAACTTCCCGCTGAACGCCGCAATCGCAAGTCCGATTGGAATACCGGCCGCGAGCAGCACCGCGACATCGCGCAAAACGAAACTCACAATCTTTCGCGCTTCCGCGCCCAGCGCCATGCGAATCCCGATTTCGCGCTGCCGCTGGGTCACGATATAGGCGAGCACGCCGTAAAGACCGATCATCGCGAGCAGCAGCGCCAGCCCTCCGAAGAATCCAGAAAGCATCGCGAGCAGATGCTCTTCGGTCATGTTGTCGTCTACCTGATTCGACAACGTCTGGAAACTCAGCGAAGCTCCGGGAATCACGTCCGAAACGACGCTTTCAATCGAGTGCGAAAGATTGGCGCTCGTCGAATTTGCGCGGACAACGAGCGTCGGCCGATTAAACGTTAATTCCTTCTGGCCGCGCGGGAAGAATGCTGTCGGCGGGAATTTCTCGCGGACTTCGACGTAAGCAGCGTCTTTCGCGACCCCAACAATTTGTATCGGATCCGACTTGGCATCCCTGTCTGCCGGGACACGAAAATAGCGGCCGATGGGCGCATCGTCATTGAAGAAGTGGCGCGCGAGCGCCTGATTCACAATCGCAACCTTCGGCGAATTCGCGGCGTCGCGCGAATCAAAATCGCGGCCGGCCAAAATCGGTGTGCGCAGCACTCGAAAGTATCCTGGCGCGACTTCGTTGAATTCTGCCAAGGCGTCATCGCCGGTCAAGCTATTCGCGCCTTCGGTAAAGACGTAACTGTTCCATTCGATGCGGCCCAGCGGCGAAGTCCAGGCAATCGCCGCACATTCGATTCCGGGCAGTGTCCGAACGCGCTGCTCGATCAGATCCTCATTCGTGGGCCACTGTTCACGCGGAACTCGCGACCGCTCGAGATACAGGCGCGCCAGCAATACATTCTCGCGATCGAAGCCCAAGTCCTGATGGGCGACGTTACGGAAGCTGCGAATGAAGAGACTGGCGCCGACGAGCAGCACGAGCGAAAGCGCAACTTGGAACGCGACGATCCATCGGGCGCCGCGAAATGTCGTCCTGCCCAGGGACTGATCCGCGCTGACTCCCTTCATCGCACCTGCAATCGAAACTTTGGTCGAGCGAAGCGCGGGTAGTATCCCGAAGACGATTCCGGTGAACATCGCGACTCCGGCGGTAAAAGCAAAAATGCCGACGCGCGACGAAATGTCGATAAATATCTGATCTCGCGTGGTGGAGATGAAGCGAACAATCAGCGCCGCCCCAAACCGCGCGAAGAAGACTCCGAGCAGAGCGCCAGTGAACGAGAGCAAGATGCATTCTGTGAGGATTTGGCGGATGAGGCGTGAACGGGACGCGCCGATCGCGAGCCGCACGGCGATTTCCTTGCGACGAGACGAGGCGCGCGCCAGCATGAGGCTGGCGATGTTCGCGCAGGCGATGAGGAGGACGAGAGCGACGACGGTCATCAGGATCAGAAGAGGCCGCGAGTATTGGTTGCGGAGTTGCGGCATTCCGCTGGCGGCGGGCTCGGCGACAAACGTGAGCTGCACGAAGCGCTTCTGCGCGGCCGCCGGATAATCCGGCGGAATCACAGCGGCATAAATTTGCGGCGCGAGAACTTGCAGCCGCGCGCGAGCTTGCTCGATCGTCATTCCCGGCTTTCGCCGGCCGACAATGTCGAGCCACCAGGCGGAACGCTGATCTAGCATGGAATTCGCGCCCCACATAATCGCTTCGGAGCAGATGGGAATCGCAACATCGAATTGGTGGCCGATGCTGGTTCCGAAAAAACCGGGCTGGCTCACGCCGATCACCGAAAATTCGTGGCTGTCGAGGCGAATCGTTTTGCCGATGATGCTTTCATCGACGCCGAATTGCCGCTGAAAGAAGTTATAGCTCAGCACCGCCGTGCCAACGCAGCCGCGGCGATCATCGCTGGACGCGATAAGCCGGCCAGCGGCGGGACGCACGCCGAGCGTCCGGAAATAATCGCCACTGACGTAAAGGCCGTT
>DASTCZ010000352.1:0-18021 GCA_035710585.1 Candidatus Acidiferrales bacterium
GTCATCAGCGGCCGCATGGGCACCAACGATCAGTTCATCGAATTGCATCGCCATTCAGATGCCGCCGACGCAAAGCGCAGCCGTCCGCCTGTGCCTTTGTTGACCGGTAAAACGCGAGAAGAAATAGACGCAGCTGTGGAAGCGCTGCGCGCCGACGACGCCGCCAAAGCTGCGCCGCACATCGATTTCGCGCTGAAGCACGCGCCGGCGGACCCCAACGTCCAGTATTACGCGGGAGTCTATTCGCAGAGAATCAAAGATCTCCCCGCCGCGAAGCAGCACTTCGAAACGGCAATCGCCATCTATCCCGATCATTACGGCGCGCAGCTCGATCTCGGGAGCCTTCTGCTTCAGCTGCAGAACGATCCCGCGGGCGCGATTCCGCATTTCGAAAAGGCGCTGTCGCTGCAACCCGATTCGTGGCTCGCGCATTGGTTCGAAGCAGAAGCAAATCTGCGCATGCACGATCCCGCGAACGCGAAAACTCACGCGAGCCGCGCTATCGAACTCGGCAAGGAAAAATCCGCCGGCGCCGCCGTTACGCTTGCGCGAGCGCAGGCAATGTCCGGTGACCGCGAAGGCGCTCGCAAGACGCTTGAGGAATTCGTCCGCAAATATCCCCAGGACCCGAACGTCGGCCGCGCGCAGGCCCTGCTGAACAGCCCCGCATTCTCCCCGTCGGCTGCGAACACGAGCCACCCGAACAGCTAAACTTTCGTAAATCTGTACTTCTGTCTCGCAGCGCTCTTCGTGGCACAATGCCCGCGGCCATGAGTTCCATCACTGGAAATCTCGGCGTCGAAAACGTTGTGCCTGCGCGCGCATCTTCGATTCGATGGCGCGTGATGGCCTGCATCACGCTTGTCACCACGCTCACCTATCTCGATCGTCTCAATCTCAGCATCGCGGCGAAATTCATCCAGGACGAATTCAGATTTACGACGCAGCAGATGGGCTGGGTGCTCAGCGCATTCCTGCTGGGCTATGCGTTGCTTCAAATTCCGGGAGGATGGATCGGCGATCGCTTTGGCGCGCGCAATGTCCTCGCCGGCGCGATCGTTTTTTGGTCTGCGTTCACCGCCTGCACGGGCCTCGCGCCGCGCCTCATGGTGTTCGGCCTGAGCGGTGTCTGGTCCTTCATGATCGCGCGCTTTTTAGTCGGCGCGGGCGAAGCTGCCACATCGCCCAACGGCAACAAGATCGTCGCCAATTGGATGGGCTCAGCGCACCGCGGCACAGGCGCGAGCTTCACGATTCTCGGCGTCGGAATCGGCGGCGCCATTACGCCGCCATTCATCGCGATGCTCATGCAGCGCTACGGCTGGCGCGCTTCTTTTTACATCTCGGCGATTCTCGGCCTCGCAGTTGTTGCGGTGTGGCTGGCAGTGGTTACGAATCGCCCGGAGGAGAATCGCCGCGTCAACGCGGCGGAGCTTTCGCTGATCGCGGCAGGTCGCGCGTCGCAAGGAAGTACTCACCAAAGTGCGGTGACGGTTCCATGGAGCCGGATTTTAAGAAGCGCTTCCGCGTGGGGACTTTTTCTCGGCTATTTCTGTCAGGGCTTCCCGATCTATTTCTACCACACGTGGTTTTTCCTCTATCTGATCAAGGTCCGCCATCTCGGCATTACCGAAGGCGGATGGTGGGGAGCCACGCCGTATCTCGCGATCGTCGCGCTCGCGCCGCTCGGCGGCATTTTTTCCGATTGGATCTCCACCCGGCTCGGCAAACGAGCTGGCCGACGTATCGCCGTCGCCAGCGGAATGTTTGCCTCATCCGCTTTGCTCTGGTTCGGCAGCCACGCCGCGAAAGATTCCGCCGCGATCGCCATGCTCGCCATCGGCGGCGGAATGAACATGTTTGCCGCCAGCACCTTTTGGGCGGCCTGCATCGACCTCACCACGGGTTTCACCGGCGCACTTTCCGGCATGATGAACACGTTTGGGAATCTCGGCGGATGGCTCTCGCCGATTGTCACCGCATATCTCGCGCAGAATTACGGCTGGAACCGCGCGCTCGATTGCGCCGCGGTGGTGTCGGTCCTATCGGGATTGTTTTTTCAATTCGTTCAAGCCGATCGAACTTTCGACTCTTCCGCTTCAGCGGAGCGTGTCGGATAGATCGGCGTTCGCGGCACGCTTTCTGGCGGAGCCGCGCGCAAATATTGCGCCGGCCAATCGGCGGCGAACCCAAAATCCCTCGCAGTTCGCAGCGGCCAGTACGGATCCCGTAGAAATTCGCGCGCCATGAAAATCATGTCTGCCTGTTCCGTGCTCAGGATTTCATCCGCCTGTGAGCTCTTCGAGATAAGTCCCACGGCTCCCGTCAGAATTCCAGTTTCCTCGCGAATGCGCCGTGAAAATTCCACTTGGTACCCGGGCGTCGTGGGAATCAAGACGTTTGGCACGAGTCCCCCCGACGAACAATCGATCAAATCCACACCGATCTCTTGCAGTTGGCCCGCCAGCTGGACGGATTGCTCCAAATCCCAACCGCCGTCGGCATAATCAGTCGCGGAAATTCGCACCAACAATGGTAATTCGCGCGGCCACTCGGCCCGCACCGCCGTAGCAAGTTCGCATGCGAAGCGGACGCGATTCTCGAACGAGCCGCCATATTCATCGTTCCGCTTGTTTGAAAGCGGCGAAAGAAATTCGTGGACGAGGTAGCCGTGCGCGAAGTGCAATTCCAATACGTCGAAGCCGGCTTTTCGCGCTCGCCGCGCGCCAGCCAGAAACGCTTCGACCACTCGACTGATTTCTGCGGTCGAGAGCGCCCGCGGCTGCGCGTACGAATCGCTAAACGCCACCGCGCTCGGCGCCAGCGGCGTCCAACCTCCTTCCGCAATTTCAATTCTTCGGCCGCCCTCAAACGGCGCTGTCATGCTCGCCTTCCGGCCCGCGTGCGCCAGCTGCATCCCCGCCAGCGCTTTCTGTCCGTGAATGAACTCCACGATTCGCGCCAGATTTGGAATGTGCTCGTCGCTCCAGATGCCCAAATCCTGGGGACTGATGCGCCCCTCCGGCGTCACCGCCGTCGCTTCAGTGAAGACCAGCGCCGCTCCGCCGACCGCGCGGCTCCCGAGGTGCACCAGGTGCCAGTCGTTGGCAAATCCGTCCGTGCTCGAATACTGGCACATCGGCGAAACGCCGATCCGGTTTTTCAAGACGACTTCACGGATAGGAAGAGGCTCAAACAAACTCGGCATCGGAAACCTCGGGACGTAAATTTATGAACGGGAGTTTGATTCCGGAGCGATCAGCTTGGCTACAAACCGGCGCGCTCTGAGATGTGCAACGCAACTGCTAGGAATCGCGAACCGGATTTTCTTCGGCGGAAGATTCTTCCGGACCCGGATCCTCAATCGATTCGCGTTCGGAGCTCGTAGCCGTTGACTCCACGGACGCAGCCGCGGCTTGCGAAGAATCCGCGGGCGGCAATTCGATGCCAGCGCTGAGATCTGCGGCTCGGTCGCTGGACGAATCCGCAGTAACCGCTTCGACGTTCGTATCCACAGAAGCGGGCGATTCAATCGGCCCCTGCGCATCCGACGGCTTCTCGGTCGGTGCCTCAGCTGCCGGAGTTGCTGTCGCCGAAGCCGCGGCACTCGCTGCCGCTGCAGCCGATGCCTCCATCGCCGTCGCGCGCACCTGAAGGATTTCGCAAATCAGGTCAATGAGCTTGGCCGCGCCCGAGCCGTCGGCGTCCATCGCCGGGTTGTACGTCGTAATTTCAAGCACCGCGAAGCTTTTCTCCGCGGCAAACACCTTCAGTGCCTCGCGCACTTCCGCGAGAGCAAGCCCACCCTCAGCCGCGAATGTCGCCGCCGGGAATTCGCTCGAGGAAATCGCATCGACATCAACATGCAGTACGAATTCGAATTGCCCCGAATGCAATTGCCGGATCGCCGCGCGCGCCGAATCCGCCGCACCGCGACGCCGGATTTCCTCCGCGCTGAAATGGCGAATCGGTGAACGCTTCAGCGCCGCTTCTTCCGGCGCATCGAGCCGCGTGATGCCGAACAAAACCATGTCCGATTCGCGCACCAGCGGTGGCTCACCCCAGAAGCGCACCAGTTCCGGCGCACCTCTCCCGGCCATGTGCGAAATCACCATGCCATCGACGCACCCCGAAGGAGTCGTCGCAGGCACGTTCAGATCCGCATCTCGATCGACGTACACAAGATCGACGTGACGGTAATATCGACGCGCCCCCGCGACCGTCGCGAGCGCAATGCTGCAATCGCCGCCGATGATCACCGGCAATGCGCCGCTCTTCACCGCTTGCTCCACGCGCGGCCGCAAATCGTTGAGCACCGCAACCAGCGGCCCCACATTCCGCGCGCGCGGATGCTCGTCATCCGCCTGAAATGTTTTTGTGATCGTGTCGCCGAGATCGGTCACTTGAAACCCGGCTTCGCTGAGCCGCGTTACCAGTCCGGCGGCGCGTAATGCTGAGGGTGCGCGTTCGTGGCCCGCGGAAAGTGCCGCCGCGGATGTTGGAGCGCCTATGAGAGCAATCTTCTTCGGCTGACGGACAATTTTGACCGCCAACAGTCACCCCTTCCGGGCTGAGATCGTTTCCCGTTCCGCGGATTGCGCGCCACCGCGCCTCCGCCCCTGAACTCTAGCTACGCCGGCCCGCCCCCACTCCCGCCAGTTCCGGAGGAAGCGTAAATCTCACGTCTTCGCGAATCAGATCCAGATCTCGCTGGTCGGTGAACCCCAGGCCCGCGAGCCGCTCGCTCACTTGCTCGACGAGCACTTCCGGCGCAGAGGCTCCCGCCGTCAATCCCACGCTCTTCACGTTCTCGAGCCAGTCGGATTGAATTACGCTCGCATCGTCGATCAGCCGCGCTGCCACTCCTGCGCGCGTGGCGACCTCGACAAGGCGGTTCGAGTTCGAACTGTTCGGCGAACCGACCACGAGGATCAAATCCACGTCGCGCGCCATTTGCTCCACCGCTTCCTGGCGGTTCTGCGTGGCGTAACAAATGTCGTCAGACGCGGGCCCTTGAATCGAAGGAAACCGTTCGCGCAGCCGCGTCACGATCTCCTGCGTGTCATACAAACTCAATGTGGTCTGCGTCAGAAACGCCAGCTTATTTGGATCTTCCACCTGCAGGCGGTCCACGGCTTCGACACTATCGACGATAATCGTCTGTTCCGGCGCCTCTCCCGATGTGCCGACAATCTCCTGGTGGTCGACGTGGCCGATCAAAATGATGGTGCGCTTCTCGCGCGCAAATCGCAGTGCCTCGAGGTGAACTTTCGTTACCAAGGGGCAAGTCGCGTCAATCACGCGCAGCTTGCGGCTCGAGGCCTCATCCCGCACCGTCGGCGGCACGCCGTGCGCGCTGAAAATGAGCACCGCTTCGTGCGGGACTTCGGTCACCGTCTCAACGAAGATCGCGCCCCGCCGCCGCAGCTGTTCAACAACGTAACGGTTGTGGACGATTTCGTGATGCACATACACCGGCGGCCCATATGCCTCCAGCGCCAGCTCCACGATATCCACGGCGCGCACCACGCCAGCGCAAAATCCGCGCGGACGCACGCGCAACAGCATCTTCCCGTTGGACTTGCCGTTACCTCCCCGGATTTGTACTAGCGGGTCTGCCATCTCGATGGATGCCTCACAAGGCTATTATCATACCGTATTTGAGCGCACCCGTGCCACGCCGCCGCCACGGTTGTGCGCGAAAATTAGGCGAAAAAAACCCCTCGAAGCAGTGTGATTTCTCTTATGGGAGCGGTTCCCAATCGCTCATACGGATGTTCTCGAGCACGATTCGTCTCGAAAAGTGCTCCACGGGCCTGAGAACGCGGACCACAACTCTTGCGTCGCTGAGCTGCTTTCCGCTCACGGGAAACTTCATCATCCCTGTGGGATCGTTGAATCGGAGACTCGCGCCAAACCGGCTCATGTCGTCGTAAACGAATTTTCCGAAATAGGGAGCATATTCGGGATTGCAGATGCCGCGAGCCGGGTTCTGTTCGCCCGTCTTGGCATTTTCCAGAAACACCGACGCGCACGAAGGCTCATCACCCGCTTGAATGCACCGCAGTTCGATCTCATCACCATCTTCGTCCAGGCTCGTCCGGCAAGCGCCTACTCCCGGCATCCGCTGCGCACCATCGAGCGCGGGCAGCGCATAGGCCGCGTACAACTCATGAAGAGTCAGCGAATGATTGATTTCGAGTCGCACGGGCTTGTCTTTCTCACGAAAATAAATATCTCGCGGGACCATGAATCCCTCATACCCGCTCATCTCACTCCCATCGGGTCCTCGCCTGGTTAGCGAAATCTCGCTGCCGTGATTGAGCGCGATCGATTTGCCGTCGGAAGTGATCAGGTAGGGGTCTGTGCGGTCGTAAACCAAGGTGCGGTCAACGGACACGTGATCAACACGAACCGGCAAATAGAAAATCTCGTCTCCGTATCGCGATTTTGCCGCGCGCACGCGTTCCGCAGGCACCTGCACGCGGCCGGCCTTCGTATCAATTGTGATCGCGACCTGGTCGGCTGCGCCGCGCACTGCTGAAAGCTTCTTTTCCAGCGCAAACGCCGGCGCCCACGGAATGAAGAATGTCGCGACCCACACCAATGTACCCACTCCGATGAATACTCTCGACGCAAACGTTTTTCTCCGGAAATACTGCAGCCTCAGAATCACGGCTCCCACAAGCACTACCGCAATTGCCCTCGCCGAATCGAGGATCCATTGCTCGCCAGAATTGAGCACGGGCATGTTTCGATTGGGCGGCCCGCCCCCGTTCAGCGCGGTGATGAGCATCAGGATTCCCATCGGAACCACCGTCAACGCCACTCCGCAAATCACCGCCTCGGAAAGATTCGCGAGCGTCGCGGAAATGATGAACACCGGCAGACTGAAGCCGAGCAGCAGAAAAATTGCTCGCGACCCTGCCGCAGCGATCGATGTGCTGAGCGGAAAGCCATTCGCCAATGCCTGCCCCAAGTCGGCGAGAAACAACGGCCCTTGCGCCAGCAGCACCATGAACATCAGTTTCGCCGCCAGCAAGTCGCGCCTTCGAATCGGCCGCACCAGCCAGTCTTGTCGCACGCCCGGCAACGCGTCCTGCAGCACGTCAATCACAATCAACGAGCCCAGCCCGATGAACGAAACCACGAAAAGCAGCTCGGTCAGATTCGCGGTCACCGATGCTCCGTCCGATCGCCACGCCGAATATTCCGCCGCAGCGTGCGCGAAGTGAAGTGCTGCCGCGCCAACCACTAGCGGCCACAGCAGCCGCACGTCTTTTTTGAAAATGTGCCAGATCATTGCGCGCCTCCTGAATTCACGCCGCGCCGTCGCGCGCAGATCGTGCCAGAGTTGTGAAAATGGTTCGCAGCGGCATCGGCTGAGCGTCGATCCGCCGCACGTCATGCAGCAGCGTGTGCACGCGCTCGCCAAGCCCGCCTTCATCGAAGCGCGTATCCACAAACGACAGCACGCTCCCCTCCGCTCGCACGCGCAGCCAGTCTTTCGGCAACGTCGGCGGCGCCGTCGCTTCGCTCGCCAGCGTGATATGTATTTCGCGAAATCGTTCCGCCAGATCGCTCATCGGCTCCTGAAACAGCAGCTTCCCCTCATCCATGAACGCCAGGTGCGTCGCCACGCCGTCAACTTCATCGAGCTCGTGCGTCGAAACGAGGATCGTCATCTCGCCCGCCTGCTCCAGCAGCCCTTCCATGAACTCGTCTCGAATCAGCGGATCGAGTCCGCTGAACGGCTCGTCCAGCACCAACAATTTCGGCCGGTAGGGCAGCGCGCACGCCAACGCCATCTTCAGCCGCATCCCGTGTGAAAGCTGCCCGATCTTTCGGTCAAGCGGCAGCCGCAGTTGTTTCAAAATCGAGTTCTGCAGATCGCGATCCCACCTCGGATAAAACGGTCGCAAATAATCGAGATACTCGCTCACCGTTAATCTTTGCGGCATGTCCTGGTTTTCGGACACGTACCCAATCTGCGCCATTTCTCGCGGTGAGATTTTTCGCGAATCCACTCCCAGCACAGTTGCGCTTCCGCACGTTGGTTCCAGCACATTCATAAGGATCTTGATCGTGGTCGTTTTCCCCGCGCCGTTCGCTCCAATCAAGGCAAACGCGCTCCCCTCGGGCACGTCGAAGTTCAGTCCACGAACTGCGCTGAACCGGCCGAATTTTTTCCATAAATCCTTAATCGCAATCATTTGCGGGTCGCCTCCACTGGTGTTTCAAAATTCGCCCAATGCAACTCAATCGCTTCCTGCAATTCGCTCAGCCGGAGTCCAACGCGCTTCGCCTCCACCACCATCTCCTCCACCTGCTGCTGCAGCACTCTCTTTCGCTCCGCCGCTCGCGCCTCAGGAATCTCCGCGATCGCCGTGCCAATGCCCGGGCGCACCTCCAGCCAGCCTTCTTGAATCAGAAATTGCACAGCCTTGTGCGCCGTGTTCGGGTGAATTTTCAGTTCTGCCGCCAGCGTGCGCACGGAGGGAAACGCTTGCCCGGGACGATACTCGCCGCTCAACACCGCGCGCTTCGCGGCAAACACCAGCTGGTCGAAAATCGATTCGCCGGGACGGAACGTAAATCGCGGCAGCGTCACACGTGTACTGTGACACACGTGACTGCATGGGTCAAGCGCGGCTTTCTTCCTTGATTGACGCCTCCGCCCGGCCAAATGTTCCGCAGCACTTGAGGCCATTGCGTTCCGTCGCCTCGCGCGCGAACTTTGCCTGCATTCCGGTGTACTGTTTGGCGGGAAGCATTCGCTTTGTTAGGGAGTTCAGCTATGCCAGGTCAATTGGAAGGCAGGATTGCAATCATTACCGGTGCCGGCCGCGGCATCGGCCGCGCCATCGCTTTGCGCTTCGCCGCCGAAGGAGCAAAGCTCGTGCTGGCCGCCCGCACTAAATCGCAGCTCGAATCCGTCGCCCACGAAATCGGCCGCACGGACGGTACCGCCGTCGTTGCCGCGGATCTCTCCGAGGAGTCCGGAAGTCGGCAAGCGGTCCGCGCCGCGAAAGACAAATTTGGCGCGCTTCATATCGTCGTAAACAACGCGGGGATATACGGCCCTGTAAAGCCAGTTGAGGAAATCACGCAGCAGGAATGGGATGAAGTGTTGGCCGTCAATCTGCGCGGCGCCTTCTTGGTGACCCGCGCCGCCCTTCCGCACCTCTACGCTGCCGGAACTTCCGCCATCGTGAACGTGTCGAGCGTTGCAGCAAAGGCCGCCATCCCTTGGGGAGCCGCATACGCCGCCTCCAAGGCAGCGTTGCTTTCCTTGACCCGCACGACAGCCGCGGAAGGCGCCCGAAAAGGCCTCCGCTGCAACGCCATTCTCCCGGGCCCTGTGCCGGAGACCGAAATGTCGCAGGAATTGGGACGCAAATTAGCCGAGAGCGCGGGGCGCGACGCCGGCGAAATGTTTAAGGAATTTCTAGGCGGAATTTTGCAGGGCCGCCCGCAAACTGCGGACGAAATTGCAGCAGCGGCCCTCTATCTCGCGTCAGACCAGTCCAGCGCAATCACGGGGCAGGCGCTGAATGTGGACGGCGGAATGCTTTTTTGCTGATTTCTTCGGCGTAGGAAAAACCCTTGCGCGCCAATGGCTCAGCCGCGGAAATCGTCGATTCCCCCGCCCGTCCCAGCAAATAGATCACTCCAGCCACGGTCCCGCAAATCACGAAAACAACCGCAAATAGCACGAGTGCCGCGAGCATCTCACGCACGTAATACATCTGCCCGACCAAGACTGCCCCCAAAAATACCCAAAGCCACTTCCGCCACGGATCTGCCTTCCGCCCGGCGGAATTTTGGCTTTCCAAACCCTCCAAAACCAAACCAGTCACTTGCCCCTCCCCCACGCATTCAACACTTGTGAGATGCACATCCAAATCCAAATGATTCATGCGTCCATTGAAGCGCCTAACCCCTGCAATGACAATGGCACAGCGGTTAGCGCGCGGTAAAAACGGAAGTGCCAGTACCATCCCTTTTTTGCAGGACTTTCCCCATTTCGGGAAAGAAATGGGTCTTCATTCCGGCTTCGGGCATGCGACGTCGAGCCTGGGCGACGGTAGGAATTACCGGTGGCCAGCTCCCCTCTCACGGCGGGAGCGCCAGCGTGGGGTGACGCGAATCTCCGTGCCGCCTTGCCTCCCTGACTCCCCGCGTCAGCCGCAATAGTCTCAACTACTGCTTCCGCTAAGCGCCAACTCGGCCTCTACGGTAGGAAGGCGTTTAAAACATCCCAGGTTGCGCCCTGTTCGAAATAGTCGGTGTGATAAACGTTCGATCCTTGCGGGTAGAGATCGATTTGCGCGCGGGGAACAGTTTGACTGCCGAGCTGCGAAACTCCATCTGTTGGAACGACTAAATCGTTCGCCTCTCCTTCGAATAGTGCACCGATTCCATCTTCTGCCATCACTTGCAACAATCCGCCGCTCGCTCGGAAATCCGCCTCGACGGCATAGAAGTCGTTGGCTGACAAGTCCCCCAAATTAAGGGCTTCCAAAAACGCACTTCCCGGATTCATATCCTCGAGTCCCGGCAGCGCCCCAACTCCACCTTTTACCAGCGCTCCGAATATCGCAAAAAGCGCCCCAAGTCCAAAATCCACCACGTCCTGATGGAAACTGCTCGCCACCGACGCGAGCCAACTCACAGCAGTCTTCAGATCGGAAGGGTTTGCCAGCGGCGTCCCCATGTTCGGTACTCCCACCAAGCCAACTTTCCCGATTTTGACCGTGACGTTCGCCGGGACTGTTCCGCTTACATTCGGCAAGGCCGCGATTTCCGACGGTTGAAGCTGCTTTAGCGCGCGAGTGATCAGTCCTCCGCGGCTGTGACATATCACGTCGAAGTCGTAGCTCCCCGGTGACAAGCTGTTGAGAAAATCCAGAGCGTTCTGGCCGACACTCTTCGTCAGCGTGTGGTGATTGAAAGCCAAAACTCGATTTTCATAGTCCTTGAACAGCGCCGTAGCTTTGGACGGAAACTGTTGCAATCCGGAAAACGCACCTTTGGTGGAACTAATGGTTCCGTGAATGAAGAGCAACGATTTTTTTCCGTCAAAGCTCGAACTGTCGAACGGCGATTTCGGCACCGCGCTACACAACTCCGTCGCGGAATTGGCGGCGAATAAACCTTCAGGAGCTCGGTACTTTCTTTCCCAGAGTGAAGCTGCTTCAAAAACAGCGCTCCCCATAATGTGGTCAATCACGCCGCCGAAAAACCTTAATACTTTTCCGCCGATTCCTCCCAACATAGCCGTTCGCGGTACTCCCCCCACCGGGTAATTTGCATGGCGGAGCTTAATGACGTATTTCCGCCGCCTCGGCACTTTGGCCACGCCGCCACCGGCTCTCGCAGCCACGGCTGCAGTCGGCTGCACCGGCGCTGAATCAATTGGTTCGTGCAGCGTAATGGTTCCCGCCTCGTCCCTTAATATCGCGAATTCAAAGCGGGAATCGTCTGCCTCGTAATCGACCTCAATCTGATCGCCAGTGTCGCTCAATGTCGCAGATCTCGAAGGAAGTTCCGCCGAGCCCAGGTCTTCCAGTCCCGCTTCCAGTCGCGCTCGCTCAATTGGGTCCGCGCCTGCAAGCTGGCCTCCTGATTGTGAAGTGAACATAAGCGGCGCGTGTTCGGCTGGAGGCCGCCAGATGACGTTTCCCTGAAGGTTTGGCGCCAGTATCCGCCGGCCGCTGGTGCCGAGCGGCGTCCATTGCAAGTTCTTGTTCAAGCGTTTCGGTTCGGCCATTTGTTGGTCACTCCCTGCCTGTAGAGTTCGCGCCGCTAATTCCAGCGATCCGTGCAATCTTCTCTTTCACCATTTTTGCTTCGTGTTCTGCGACCACCGTCCCGCCCTCGAGTTCGGTCTGCAATCCTTCAATCCGGGCGTGGAGGCTCTCATCGCCCGCGAAATTCGCCACCCCGTGCAAGGCGACGCGCTGCAAATCGCTCATGGGTTTTTTCTGCGCATTCACCAGCCTTAGGTGCGCGATGAAATGGGCCTCTTCCTTCAATTCCTCAAACACCGAGGAAGTCGGCTTCTGGATCTCCGGTTTGTCTGTACGAGCTGCTGGCGAATTCAATGCAGCGCTCACATCTTTCGCCCGTGCTTGTCTGGCGCCGAGTTGATTCCGGGGGAGTGAAAAACAATTTACGATCGTGCTCAGCACGGATGTGTGCTCAAACACGTCATTGAGGATCGTCCCCGCTTTCGTATAGGCCGATACGATAATCGCTGGAACGCGCGGCCCGAGCCGATCGAAATCAAATCCCGACCCGCCCCTAGCCGTCTTTGGGATCACTATTCCGTCAGGCGATACCGCCACCGGACAGTCCGCGGAAGTCGGCGGCGGCACATGATCGTAGCAACCGCCGTGTTCATCGAAGAGAACAATCAGGCACGTGCTTTCCCAGTTCGGCCCATTCCGGATGGCTTCGTAGACCTTCCAAATCAGCGCGTCTCCTTTGTGCAGATTCGATGGTCCGTAAAACTCGTAGAAATTGCACTCCGGATGCATGTCGTTCTCGGCGCCCCAGACAATCGAATCGAAATAGATTGGCTCGATAAACGAATAATTTGGAAGACCGCCTTTGCGGCTGGCCGCCGAGATGAATTTTCCAAAGTGCGCAAAGCGGTCCGTGAGCGCGTACTTCCACAGCCGCTTTTGAGTGAGCAGCGCGAAACACTCCAGTAACCAACTGCCGCAAAAAATGGTCCACGACTTTCCCGCAGCCTCCAGTACGTCGAAGATCGTCGGCGTGTCGTTGACGAAGCAATGCCCGCCACCCGCATTATTGACGTAGCCCGAAGAAGTTCCAGCATGAACGAATGATCGATTGCAAAATGTCTGAGTGGGAATCGAAGCGAACCAGTGATCGCACGCTGCGTAGTTGTGTGCTAGAGCCGAAAGCACCGGCACGGCGGCGGGAGTATGGCACTCCATGATAATTCTAGGATTGGCCGGCGGCTTGCTTTGCTCGCTGTAGTTGCGAATGAAGCCCTTCATCGTGGGCGGCCCCGTCGGATTCGGCGGAACATTGACAAGCGCACAGCGAGGCTGGTCGTATACCTGGCTGTAGACGTCCTCGTACGGTTCGCCGGGGTTCGGTAAAGGTCCAACAACATCACGCACGTCCGCTTTCCGCACCGGAACTGGGTTTCCATTTTGATCGGGATTCGAAAGACTCTTTCCGGATAGCCCCTCGAAGTTCTTGGGCGCCTGGTTGTAGGGCGGTTCGTTCCCTGGGTCATAGAGCCATCCGAGCAAGCTATCGAACGAACGGTTTTCCAGCATGAGCACCACGATGTGCTCGATGTTTCGCCACGGTCCCGATTCAGGTCCCATTCCGCCCTTGCCGCTTCGATTGTAAATAGTGATGCAAGCCGATCTGGCAATTCGCAGCCATCAAAATCAGCCGCGCGCGCCTCGGCTATTGCTTCAACTTGTAAACGAATCCCGGACTCTGAATCGTGACGCCTTGCGCGTTTTTCTTTGTCACCGTAAATGTGAGCTGCTGTTGCGTGGTGGGAATCGCCTTCGACAGAGTGAATTTGAAATACAGCTGCTTGTCCGTCGACTGGTCTTGCACGGCTGTGACCCCGGAAATCCCGAGATCCTGCGCCTCTACGATTGCCACCTGCCCGCCCGCCAAAAAACTGCCACCGATGACGGCGTTGACGGTGCCAGCGCTGCCCAACACATCCGAAAGCTTCTTCCCATCAGGCAACGTGAAGTCCACGGAATTGACGATTGGCGGCAGGTCGTTCACGTCCACCGTCATCGCTCCACCCACGGTGATGTGAACGTTGTTCAGGCTTAGCTTCTGAAGAAACTGATGGATTTTTTGATTCTCTGAGGAGAGGCTGCCGGTCGCTAGCTCATTAACAAACGTCTTCTCAGTGTCTTTATTGTTTCCGAAAATCGGGCCGACAAAAGCCTCGGCTTTCTTTCGCGCCGTCTGATCTAACACCAATGCATCGGTCGCGAAGAACAGCGCTGGAGAGGAAAGAAATAGCTTCCGCAGTCCCGGCGTCAGAAACCGATCAATCGGAAAAAATGCCACCACGACGTCCGAGCTTTCTTTCGGAATTACTTTGTTTACCTGGAATCCGAGATCGCTGATGCGATTCATCTGCCCGATTGTCGCGTCTGGCCAAAACATCTCTACCGCCGGCTCGCCCTGGCCGGTAAAGGCGCCGATGCTTTGGATCGCGTGTTGACCGCTCAGCGTGAATTCGTACGCGGTGGCGATCGATCCTAAACCTTGGAGAGCTCGAATAATCCAATTTCGAGAGGTCCACGGTTGGCGGTCCAGCAGTTGACCGCGGACAATTCGAGACTCCACGCTTGAGACTTGGCAGGGATTCGACGATGCTTGCCACGGGACCTGTGCCGCATTGGTTGTTGGAGAGCACGAACCGTTGGACGCGCCACTCATTCCCCAATTCGTATAATCGATGAATATGTTGTGCACGATCAGGGAGGAATCGGAGCTTCGATTTGAGATCGTGAGCGCGATGACCGCATAGTCGCGCCCGACGACACCGCCAAGGACGCGCTTACTGATTTTCGGCGGTATCAAGACTGCTTCAACCGACACATTCCCCGCGACGTTTGTGCCTGCATTCAAAGGAAATCCCTGTTTGGCGGCGTCAGAAATCGCCGCGGTTGCCGCGTTTGGTGAAGTGGTTTGCGCCGCAGTCTGAATCGAAGTGAAAAGCAAAACTACCAAACTCATCAAAACCGCGGTGCGAAGACGAAAATGAATGCTCTGAGTTGCGCGCGTTCCGAAACCGCGCAAGGCGGCGTAGACCTGACGGAACAAATGACCGGCTGGGGTGGTCATTGGAGCTTCCCTTAGTTGGATTTCTCGGGCCGCGCAAGAATACGCATTATTTACAGAAAGTCAATACACTGAACTAAAAGCAATTCCTGCGTACCGTAGTCGAGCGAACATAACCACTAATATTATTTCATGCCGGATGGACTACGCTGGTTGCATTTGTGGAGTAAGAAGCTTGGTAGAGTTAACTGCTCAATGCGGTCAGCGCTCAGGCCGGTCTACGTTCGATTGATCGCGCTGGCCACGCACGCCGCGCCAAAGCCGTTATCGATATTCACCACGCACACATTCGAGGCACAGCTGTTCAGCATTCCGAGCAGCGCGGCAACTCCGCCGAAACTTGCACCGTAGCCGATGCTCGTCGGCACAGCGATCACAGGCGTGCTAACCAGACCAGCTACCACGCTCGGCAGCGCGCCTTCCATCCCCGCCGCGACGATGATCACTCGCGCCTGCGTCAACTCCACTCTATGATTCAGCAGCCGGTGCAGCCCCGCGACGCCCACATCGTAAATGGCCTCGGCGCGATTCCCCATCATTCGCGCAGTGATCAGCGCCTCTTCCGCGACCGGGATATCGCTCGTCCCCGCCGACACGATTAACACCAGGCCCTTGCCGCGAACTGCCTTCTCCCGCTCGATCGCGATCACACCCGAAAGCGGATGGAATTTCGCGCTGCGCGCTACGCGCTTCACGGCCGCAAACGTCTTCGCGTCCGCCCGCGTCACCAGTACGTTTTGCCGCGAACCCTTCGGCCGCAGTAGCCCGCCGACAATCCCCGCCACTTGTTTTGGCGTCTTCCCACGAGCGAACACCACCTCCGCGAAGCCCGTGCGCAGCGCGCGATGATGGTCGATCTTTGCATAGCCCAGGTCCTCGAACGGCAAGTGCCGCAGCCGGGCGGTCCCCTCCGCCACCGCAAGCTTGCCTGAGCGCACCTGTTCGAAAATCTTCCGGATGTCCGTCTCGTTCATTTGTAAAGAGGAAGTCGTCGGGCTATCTGTCAGGGAACCGCTTCGCCCATCAGCTTTCGCACCGGTTGATTATCCGCGTAAACCTGCCACCGCGCCACTTTGCCCTCGCGAACCACGGCGAACCACGCGGCGGGAATTTCCCAGAAATTTTCCTTCTTTAGCGGCGCTCTGCCCGCATTGGGCGAGGAAAAAGTACCGCGCGCCGTACCAAACACCGCGACCGTCTCGCCCTTCGCAAAAATCTCTTCGTGCGAAACCTTGTAGTCCGGAATCATCGAGTGATACATGCGCCAGCCGTTGCGCATTGTCTCGCGGCCATTCAGTTTTGCTCCCAGCGCGTCCACGAACACATGATCCTCGGTCATCAGCGCGCAGATTCTCTCCACGTCGCCGGAATTGATCCGCTCCATGAAATCCAGCACCACCGCGACAGGATCAGCATCCGCCATTCGCCACTCTCCGCGCCGCGGATTCTAACACTATGGGAACCCTGCTTTTTGTAGCCCATCCCGCTTTGTTGGGGTGGGGCCTTTCGGCGTGAGGTCTCGCCCGCCTTGGCTTTTCTCCGTGTCTCTGTTCCTGATTTTCTCTCTGATCTCTGTGGTAAAAAACCGCGCGCCCCTCCGCAACTTTCTCCCGTCAGGCCGCGCTCCTTGACCGCCGGCCGCAATTCGCTATCTGCCAAGAGTTCGCCGCCGCGCACGGCGTAAGAAATTTCCTTGCCTCCCTGCTTCCTTGCCTCCCTGCTTCTGTTTGCCGCCTTCCTTCACTCATCCCGCAGCGCCACCATCGGATCCACTCTCGCCGCACGCATCGCCGGAATTGCACACGCCAGCAGCGATACCAGCAGCAGCGCCGCCGCCGTCGCGACATACACCGCGGGCGCCACCGGCTTCACTCCAAACAGCAGCGTCTGCAGCAACCTTCCCAACCCAATCGCCAGCGCCAGTCCTGCGGCGAGTCCCAGCACGCCAAGTCTCAGTCCGCGCGCCAGAATCATTCGCGTTACATCCGCCGCGCGTGCGCCCAGCGCCATCCGCACTCCGATTTCTCTCGTGCGCTGCGACACGGCGTAAGCCAGCACTCCATACACACCGATGCAGGCGAGCACCAACGCCAGCCCCGCAAACATCCCGAGCAGTACCATCGGCCGCGTCCGGTCCGCCACGTTCGCTTCGATGATGTCATCCATCGTCTGCGTCCGTGCCACCGGCTGCTCCGAATCCACGGCCCACACCGCGCTGCGCACGGAACTCGCTGCTTGATTCGGATCCTGTTGCGTCCTCACCACGAGATACTCCGCGCCCGGCCTCTTTACCTGTCCGGTCGAAAGATACACGGCCGGCTTCATCGCCAGCAGCAAGCCTCGCTCGCGCAGATCTCCCACGACTCCCACCACCGTTCGCCACGGATTTACGCGCGGATCGCCCACCGATAGATGTTTTCCAAGTGCGCTCTGTCCCGGCCAATGCCGTTTCGCAAGAAACTCATTTACCACCACCACCTGCTCCGAACTCTCGGTGTCGCTCTCTTGCAGGTACCGTCCTTCGATCAATCTCGCATTCACCGCAGCCAAATATCCCGGCGTCACTTCGCGATACAGCGCGTCGTTCCACATTCCCGGCTGCGGAGGAGGTTCGCCTTGCACGCGATAGCTCTCGGTATCGCCTTCGGTGGTAAACGGCGCATCCGAAGTGAACCCCGCGCTCACGATTCCCGGCTTGGTCTGCAATTGCTGCAGCACATCGCGATAAAAATTCCGGATCTTCACGTCTGTGTCGTATTTCGGACGCGGCAATGGAAGAATCGACGTCAGCATGTGGTCAGCGCGAAATCCCAGATCAAGCTGCCGCAGATTCCAAAGCGTCTGAATCATCAGTCCAGCACCCACCAGCAGCGCGAACGCCAGCGAAAATTGACACACCACCAATCCATCCCGCAGCTTCATCCCGCTCCGCGATTCGCCCGTTCGTCCGCCTTCCTTCAAGGCTTCGTGAAGCGAAAGCCGCGTAGCCTTCAGCGCTGGCACAAGCCCGAAAAGAATTCCTGACACAATCGCGACTCCCGCCGTAAACATCACCACGCTCGAATTCAGTCCCATCGCAGTCCCGGCAATCTGCTCCGGCACCAATCGTCCGAGCACGCGCCAGAAAATCCCGCCCAGCCATAATCCCAGCGC
>DASTCZ010000353.1:0-11923 GCA_035710585.1 Candidatus Acidiferrales bacterium
CATTCCGCTCGCAGCAGGCGACCACGAATTCGTTACAGGATCAAAGATCTCGGCCGAGAACAGTGGCATGCCATTTGTGCCCACGCCACCGGCAACCAGCACTCGCCCATCTTGCAGAGCAACCGCGATGTGTCGGCTGCGCGCAGAATTCATCGCCGCGGCCACGCTGATCGATCCGTCTGGTCCAAAGAATTCCGCTGATGCCAAAGCGTTTCCGTCTGCATCGCTACCGCCGGCGATCAGCACTCGCCCGTCTTGGAGCAAGGTTGCCGTGGAGTTCGCTCGAGCTTCCAGCAAATTGGCCGCGGGCGCCCACTCTCCCGTCCGCACTTGAAGCACGCCACCGTTGCTGCCCAGCGTCAGGCTCAGAACCATCATCAACGGCACGATTCCGGTCTTCAGCAGCTTTCGCATCACACATCCTCCGGCGAAGAACTCGTTTTGCCAGGCTGGCCATCCACACACGCACAAAGCCGAAAGGGCCGAACCTGCCTACTAACTGTTCGAATGGACCGCCCTCGCTCCTGAGGAATTGCCCAGCGAGAGCTGCGGATACTTAAGAACGCGCAACCAGGACGCCAAGAGGCTCACTTTGAAGTACAGGTGGCTAAGCTTCTTGGAATCATCTGGCTACAATGTGGCGGGCCAGCTCGATGAAAACGCGGCGGTTCTACTCCATTGGTTTCTGCGGTATGCAGGTGGTACAGGTTTCAGGTGCGACTTTCGGGCCTGTACCGTATCGAAACTACACGATTGAAGGAACCGGACTCTCGGTCCAGATTGCGAATATGGAGTGAAGATTCGGATTCTCTTCGCGTGGGCCCTCTCCACTTGTAAGCATCCACTTACATAAATCCCATTCACGATACGCCTCCTCCGCTTCATCGATCCGTCTGCACCGCTCCGAGAACGCTTGTGTTCGCCGCATCTGCGCGGATAATATCGCCGCAAATTTTGCAACGCCCCGCGTAACGGAACTTTTTGTGCCCGATTTACGTTCCATAGTTTGAAGCGGTTGGAGGTAGCAGGGCGGTGCCAAACCAGAGGCTGAACCTGATTTGGAGCAAGATGCTCAACTGGTCGAGCAATGTACCCGTGGCGAATCGGCCGCTTGGGCGGAATTGGTTCGCCGCCACACGCGCCGCGTGTACAACCTCTGCTACCGGTTCACCAGCCAGCGGCAGGAAGCGGAAGATCTGACGCAGGAGGTTTTTCTTCGCGTGTATCGAACGTTGGCCAGCTACCGGATCGAACACGGCGGGTTTCCGACGTGGCTCACCAGCGTTACGCGGAACCTTCTGATCGATCATTACCGTCGAACCAAGCGTGAGCGCATTACCGACTCGATCGAGGACGTGCTGCCGCAGGTGGAGGAAAAAGAATCTGCAGGACGCCGTCCGGACCAGGTCGCACTGGTCGATGAATTGAGCGGCCAAGTGCAGCGAGGATTGGCGCAGCTTTCGCCCGAACTCCGCGAAGCCGTAATCCTTCGCGATTTGCAGGGGCTGGACTATAAAGAGATCCAGGACACGCTCGAAATTCCCGAAGGCACGGTGAAATCGCGGATCAATCGTGGCCGCATCGAGCTCGCCCGCATTCTGCAGCAAATGGGAGTGACGCCGCATTGACCGGCGTCGGATGTGCAATGCGATCTGCGAGAAATACGGACGAACGGAACGGAACGGAAAATGATCTGGGCCTGTGAACAAATCGAAGAGCGCCTGCTCGATTATCTCGAAGGCGGCGTAACTGCAGCCGAGAGCGAGGAGATTTCCGCGCACGTTGCGACTTGTGCTCGCTGCACGCCACTCGTAGAGAGTGTCCGCGGAACCGTCTCAGCGATGCACTCGCTCGAAGCGGTTCCCGTTCCGCCCGGGTTGACCGCGCGGATTCTCGACGCGACCGTCGGCCCCGAGGAACAATCCCGCGGCTGGCGCTCGTGGCTCGATTGGACTCGCGTCATGTTCCAGCCGAAGTTCGCTTATGGCGCGCTGACCACGCTCATCACGGGCGTGGTGGTATCGCAATCGCTGGGGATTCAATGGCGCATGCCGACGCTCGCTGATCTCAACCCGGTCAAGGTCTACCACTTCGCGGACAGCAAAGCGCACCTGCTTTACGCCAACGCTGAAAAATTCGTTCTCGACTTGCGACTGGTCTATGAAATCCAATCCCGCTTGCAGCCAGCGGAACCCGAGCAGCCGAGCAGTCCGCCGCAATCCGGCACCGATGGCCACAGCGAGAAGGCCCCCAAGAATCCGCAGCACATGAATCGCGTCAGCATTTCTCCGCTGCCGCAAAACGAAATCGCCTGCGCATTTTCAGATGCGCTTGAGAGGAGCGATCCATGAAGTGCGCCGTCCATCCCGAGGTGGATGCAACCGGCTATTGCCGGAACTGCGGAAAGGCGCTCTGCCCGGCCTGCACGCGTGAAGTCAACGGCATGCTGTATTGCGCGCCGTGTCTTAGCGAAATCGTCGCGCGGCAGCAGGTGGCCGCGGTCCCGGCGAACGGACCAAGTCCGGGCCTCGCGTGCTGCCTGGGGATCGTCCCCGGATTGGGAGCGGTTTACAACGGGCAATACATCAAGGCGATGGTTCACGTGCTGATATTCGCGATGCTCATCGCGATCTGCGACGGCACCAACGGATCGGCGCAAGTCTTCTTCGGATTGATGATTCCGGCGTGGATTCTTTACATGATGATCGACGCCTACGTCTGCGCGAAGGCGCGGCTCGAAGGCCGCCCCATGCCGGATTTCGTCGGCGGTTCCACCCGGGCAGTCGCAGTGCCTGCGGGCGCGCCGCCGGCTACGATGCCGGGCAACGCGCGAGTTGTCGGTCCGATGATCCTCATCGGAATCGGACTGCTTTTTCTGCTGCACAATTTCGATTTGTTCGATCTCGATCGTTTATTCGATCGATGGTGGCCGATGATTTTGATATTTGCCGGAGCTGGACTTGCGTGGCGTCAGGTTAACGCCCGCCGGCCGTAGAGTTCTGAATAAAGGAAAGAGGAACGAGAGATGTCACAACGTTTTCACTGCAATTGTGCCCGCTGCAGGGTTCGCGGGCTTACCGGCCCGGCTGTGCTGATCACGATCGGAGTGCTTTTCCTGGTCGATCGCTCCAACTGGGACTGGGGATTTCACCGCACCTGGCCGGTGATTCTTCTGGTGATCGGCGCGATCAAGCTCGCGGAATCCATGGCCTCGACGGAGGGACACGTCGGCTATCCGCCACCGCCGCAAGCGTCTTCGAACCCTCCGCAGCCGCCCTACGTTCCGCCACCACCTCCGCCGCCCACAGCGCACTGAACGGAGGCCAACGCCATGACAGACACAATCTACACACCGTCTCCCCGACGCCGGTCAGTATTCACCGGCCTCGTGCTCATTGTCATCGGCGCACTCTTTTTGATTCACAATTTCCGCGGCGAATTCCCGGTGTGGGACGTTTTCGAGCGCTGGTGGCCGCTCATTTTCATTTTGTGGGGTCTCGCCAAGCTTTATGACCGGCTCATGGCCAATCGCACCGGACAAGTCGCGCCCGCAACGGTCACGGGCGGCGAAATCGTTCTCGTCTTCGTGCTGCTTGTGCTCGTTGCCGCCGCGGCAGCCGTGGATCACGTTCGAGGCAATTGGAATTGGGACGGCGACAATTTTTTCATCGGCGAAAAGGAATTCACTTTTCCCGAAGACAGCCCAGCGCAAACCGTTCCTGCAAATGCTCAGATTAGCGTCCGAGTCGATCGCGGCGATGTGACCATTCATGGCGAGGATTCGAAAGAGATCCGCCTGACCACGCGTAGAGCTGCCCAAGGCACAAGCCAGGAGCAGGCCCAGGATCGCGCCAACCGCGTCCACATGAACATCACGCAGTCCGATAGCGGCTATTCAATCCAGCCTTCCGATACTCCCGCAGGCGAGAGGCGGGTGCGTACCGATGTCGAGATCCACGTGCCAAAGGGCGCATCGATTTCCATTAATACCGGCAATGGCGTCGTGGACGTCGCCGATATCGCCGGAACTTTGACCGTAGACGATCGTGGAGGCGATGTAAGCGTTCGTCAGGCCGGCGGTGACGTCACGATCAACGAGAGCACATCCGGAAGATCTCACGATATTCACGTACTCGGCGCCGCTGGTAATGTGAGGGTCTCCGGCCGTGTCGATCAAGTTGAAATTACCGACGTAAAAGGCACGGCCAGTGTTGATGGATCTTTTTTTGGCACGATGCGCTTTGAGCGCGTCGCCAAAGGCGTGCGCTTCCTCTCGCAACGCACCGATCTCTCCGTGAGCGAGCTGGCCGGACGGCTCGAAATCGAGGGCGCCGGTGATATGAGCATCAGCGATGTGCCCGGGAATGTGAACCTCATCACCAGCCGGCGCGACGTCACGCTCAACAATATCGCTGGCACAATTCACGTGGAGAACAACAAAGGGAGCGTCCACCTGCAATTCACGCAATCGCCCAAGGAAGCGATTGAGGTTTCCAATCAAACCGGCGACATCGAGATTTCTCTGCCTTCCAGAGCCGCATTTGATCTGGAAGCGCGTTCGGATCGCGGCGAGATCGAATCCGAGTTCGGCAACTCCTCTAAAATTTCGACAGTCGGAAACAGCGCATCGCTCAGCGACTCGGTCGGCGCGCACGGACCAAAGCTGCAATTGCGCACGACCTACGGAACGATCCGGCTCCGCAAGGGCGCGTAGCACCGCCGCGAATTCAGCTGGCTTCAAATGGCGGGTAGCAGTCGTAGTTGCGCTGCGAAACAATCCTGCCGTCGCGAAACGTAAGAAACATGGCCACCGATGCCTTCATCTCGCTTCCCGAAGGCAATTTCATAATCGGCACCGCGAGCGTGCCGCTCCATTCAAGTTCGACCGCGATTTCATCGGCGGACTCGACAATGTGCTTCACTTCGTAGCTCTGCGACAACATGATTTTCCGGCCGCGCTCGTACCCGGCGCGGATTTCGTCCCATCGGCTGATTCGTCCCACGGGCGAGATTCGATTCGGAAACTCCTGGACCACGATGTCCGGCGCGAAGAACTGCGCCACATTCTCAAAAGGCGCCATCGTACTCACCGCTTGCAGGTATTGGCGCATCCGGGAGCAATTCAGCGATTCCATTTTCACCTCAGTCGCGTTCGGTGACCGAGGCAAGCGTATCAAAAAACGCAGGAAACGAAACCGCCGCGCACTCGGCGTCGCGTATCGTAGACTGCCCCTCTGTTCCTAAAGCCGCGATGGAAAACGCCATCGCGATTCGGTGATCGCCCCGCGGCTCGATCTCCGCTCCGTGCAGCCGCCCCGCGGATTTTCCCGCGATGCGCAGGCCGTCTTCGCACTCCTCCACCGTTGCGCCCATTCGTCGCAGGTTTTCAGCGAGCGCGGCAATGCGGTCAGATTCCTTCACGCGCAACTCGCCCGCGTCTCGGATCTCAATGCCCTTCTCCGTGAACGGCGCGAGCGCCGCCAGCATTGGCAGTTCGTCGATTAGCTGCGCCACCTGCGCCCCGCCGATCACCCCTCCTTCAAGACTCGACGACCGCACGCCGATATCGCCAACGAGTTCCCCTCCGGACTCGTGCACGGAGACAAGGCTGATCGAAGCGCCCAGCTCCGCGAGCACGTCAAGGATCGCCGTACGCGTGGGGTTCAGTCCCACGTCGCGAAGCGCGAGCGACGAGTCCGGCAGAATCAGCGCCGCCGCGATAAAAAAGACCGCTGAGGAAAGATCGCCGGGCACTTGCAAATTGCATCCACGCAATTCCGCGCCGCCCCGCACGCTCACCGAGCGCTCTCCGCGTTCCACTTCCACTCCAAATTGTTCAAGCGCCAGTTCGGTGTGATCCCGCGTGCGGATTTTTTCAACGACCGTCGTCTCCCCTTCCGCAAACAAACCGGCCAGCAGAACGCACGACTTCACCTGCGCGCTGGGAGTTGCAGGCTCATACTCCATGCCATGAAGCTGCGTTCCCCGGATTTGCAACGGCGCTACGCCACCCTCCTCTGCACGGATCTCAGCGCCCATCTTCGAAAGCGGCTCGATCACTCGCTTCATCGGGCGTCGCCGTAACGACTTGTCCCCGGTGATCGTTGACTCGAACTCCTGCCCAGCCAGCACTCCGGCCATCAAACGCATCGTAGTACCTGAATTGCCAGCGTCGAGTCCGCGTCGCGAGCGTCTTAGCCCATGCAGCCCCGCGCCCGCGATTCGCAGCAGATTGGCGCCCGAACCATTCGTGGCTCGCTCGCGCACGGATTCCACATGGATTCCGAGCCGCTTCAGGCAATCGAGCGTGCTCTGGCAATCGGCGGCTTCGGCATAATTCGAGAGCGTGCTCGTACCCTCTGCGATTGCCGCAAGCATGGCGTAACGATGGGAGATCGACTTGTCGCCCGGCAGCGCAACGGTTCCATTCACGGATTGGGCGGGCGCGATGATTTTTTTCGCCACGGCCGGATATTATCACGCGCTTTCGATCGTCTCCGCGCTGGAACCCTTGTGTTCGCGGTGAAATTCGCGGCGCCGAAAATCGTATTATTAGGTGAAGGGAAAAGCCGAAAGGGAACGCAAGATGAGACGCCATTGGGTTTCACAATTCATATTGACCGCAGTCTGCGCCGTTTTTGCTCTGGGCCTAGCCAAAGCCCAATCGCAAACGGGAGCCTCCAGCGCAGGTAATACGCCACCTGCGCAATCGAATAAGAAATCAAGCTCCCCCTCTCACGACATGAGCGGCATGTCCGGCATGGATGGAATGCAAGGAATGGGTGGCATGCAGCACGATGCCGAAGCCGGAGCCAATTCACAGATGTCGCATGAGCATCACGGCATGGGCCCGCACATGCACATGACGGCGCTACGGACTCCAAATTCGGACGACTGGGCGCGCGCCGAAAAAATTGCGGATACGCTGCGCGAGTCGATCGACCGCTACAAAGATTACAAAGTCGCGCTCGCCGAAGGTTATCAACCCTTCCTCCCCAAGCTCCCTCAGGACATGTATCACTTCACGAACTATGCGAATGGCTTTCTCGAAGCTTTCACGTTTGATCCCGCTCGGCCAACCTCTCTTCTTTACAAGAAGACTTCCTCTGGCTGGCTTCTGATCGGCGCGATGTACACCATGCCCCGCAGCGCGACCGAAGAGCAGCTCAATGAGCGTGTGCCGCTTAGCATTGCGCAATGGCACCTGCATACGAATCTGTGTATGCCTCCGCGCGGCGCGAAAAATGTCGATTGGAAGGAGTTCGGCTTGACCGGCTCTATCTCCACCAGGTCAGCCTGCACCGCCGCGGGTGGGAAATTCCTGCCCAACATTTTTGGATGGATGGTTCATGTCTATCCTTACGAAAGCACTAAGGAAAAAATCTGGGAGCAGTAATCCGGCTGCCTCAGGGCCTGTACGCACGCCATACAGCAAATACTGTATGAACTGTCCGGAAAACCAGTTATCCCTCTCGCCGCATCCTAGTCCTAGGGTGAATTCCCCTCTTGCATTGACAGAATTCGCTCATTAGTATCGGGACATCCATGAGTTTTGCGGTTCCCAGCCCTTGCCGCGCTCTGCGCGTGATCTTCCCGCAGATTGTGTGTGCGCTGCTGTTGCTTGCTCTGCCCGGCGTTGTCCGCGCGGCAGACACTCCTGAGATTTTTCCGCTCTCCGACGTCAAAGCGGGCATGAAGGCAACTGGCCTCACGATTTTCGCCGGCGACCAAATCGAAAAATTCGATATGACTGTTCTCGGCGTGCTGCCTGATTATCTCGGGCCTCGCCAATCGATCATCCTCGTTCAGCTGGTCGGCGAAAAAGTCGAACACACCGGCGTCGTCGGAGGCATGAGCGGCAGCCCCGTTTACATTGATGGGAAACTCGCCGGCGCGCTCTCTTTGAAGCTCGGCCAATTCACGAAGGAGCCGATCGCTGGCGTCACCCCAATTGAAAGCATCCTGGAAGTCTCCACCGGCGCCACAAAAGAGACCTCTGGAAAACCGACGGGAGGAAAAGCGCAAGCTCCAGCGAATTCCGGAGTGCCGCTGCAATATCCCCTGCCGCCGCAGCTGCCCGGAATGTCGCTGCCCCACGGAATGGGGCCGTTTCACGAAGGCGCTTTCCTGACGCCGATCGCCACGCCGCTCAATATTTCCGGCGCTTCCCCGATGGCCGTCGCGCAATTTGCAAACGCGTTGGCCGGTTACGGCATGGTCGCCGTGAATGGCGGTTCCGGAACCGCACAGCCTGATGACGCCAAGATTGAAGCCGGGGATATGGTCAGCGTGCAGCTCGTGCGCGGCGACATGTCCATCGGCGGCGCGTGCACCGTCACCGCAGTGTGGAACGGCCGCGTTTACGCGTGCGGCCACCCGATTTTTGGCTTTGGCTCTGTGGACATGCCTTTGTCCCGCGCGCGCGTCGTCACGACGCTCGCGTCAGATATGGACAGCATCAAGATCGTCACGACGGGCGGCATGATCGGCACCATTACAGACGATCGGCTGACTGCAATCGCCGGAATGCTCGGCACCCAGTCGCGTCTGATCCCGATGGAGCTGTCGCTCGATACTCCGGTCGCGCATCGCGACTTCCACTTCGAGTTGGCCGACGTGCCGAAGCTCACGCCGCTCCTGGTCGGCCTTGTCGCATATAACGGGCTTACCTCCAACACCGCGTATGGCGAAGGCACGACATTGAAGCTTTCCGGCGACATCGACATCGCGGGACATCCGAGCGTGCATCTCGCGAACATGTTCGCTCCCAGCGATGCCAGCGTGCCGGATGCCACTTTCGTCGCAATGAACGTCCAGACGCTCTTCACTCGAGTTTTTACAAATCCATACGAAGTCCCGCGAATCGATCACATCCGCCTCAAGCTCGAGAGCGCGCCTGAGCGCCGCACCACCGCGATCGCAGGCGCGTGGACAGACGTCGGCGAAGCCGCCCCGGGCGACACAGTCAACGTGAAAGTGATGCTGCGCCCCTTCCGCGGAGCGCCTTCGCTTCAAAATGTGCCGATCACCATTCCGGCGCAGTCGAATCCCGGCGAGACACTGCGAATCCAGGTGAGCGATGCCGCCTCTCTGAACCGCACGACTCATACGGGTGCCGCCGGCGCCAGCGCGGATCTCGGCGGGCTCGATCAGCTGATCAATATCCTGAATACCGAGCGGCGCAACAATCAGTTTTACGTGACGCTCCTGAATCCTTCTCCGACGGTGCTGGTGGAAGATAAGGAACTTCCCAATGCTCCGCTTTCCGAGCTGAATATCCTTGACCAGCATCGCGGCGTAGGCGGCCCCACGGTGCTGCGCGAATCCGTGGCGGGTGAATGGTCGGTAGCGACGGACAGCGTCGTTTCGGGCGTAGTCTATTTGACGATTCACATCAAGTAGTACACCCTGCCGTATCGATTCCCGCATCCGCCCCGGCGGAATAATTCTGAACTGAGGCTTACGATGATTTTTTCAACGCGGCGATTCCGGATCGCACACCATGCTGCAGTGTGCGCGGCCATCTTGGGCACCGGTGCGCTTGCTGCCAGCGCCGAACACACCCGCTACTGGGTGCAGTCCAGCTACGATGATTTTACAAAGGGCTCGCCCAACGGTGTCGCGCTCCGCAGCGATGGCAAGTTAATGCTCGCGCCTCAGTTCAGCTTGATGGCCGATCCCGGCATGGCGTTCCTATGGGCCATTCGCGCGGACGCGAAGGGCAATCTGTTCGCCGCTGGAGGGTCAAGCGCGAAAGTCCTCAAGTACGACGCCACCGGCAAGATTTCGACCGTCTTTGAATCGAACGAGCTCGCCGCGCAATCGCTCGCCGTCGACGCGCAGGGCAGTCTGTATGTCGGCACTTCGCCCGATGGAAAGGTCTACAAGGTCTGGCCCACCGGCGAAAAGAAAGTCTTCTTCGAGCCGCACACGAAGTACATCTGGGACCTTGAGATTGACACCGATGGCACCTTGTACGTCGCCACCGGTGACAACGGCCAAATCTTTGCCGTCGCGCCGGACGGCAAAAGTGAACTCTTCTACAAAAGCGATCAGGCAAACCTACGCGTGCTTGCATTCGATGGCCATGGCAACCTGCTCGCAGGCACCGAGCCCGACGGTCGAATCCTGAGAGTCCCCAAAGTGCCGCCGCAAGGCCAGGCGCGCCACGCGTTTGTGCTCTACGAAACGCCGAATCAGGAAATCACGTCGCTGCTGGTGGACAGAGCGGGGAACATCTTCGCCTCTTCGATCGGCGATAAATTCCGAAACGCGGCTCCATTGCCCGCCCCCGCTCCAGCTGCGCAGCCGCAGTCTTCGCAGGGCACGATGGTCAGCGGCACGACGGTCACAATGAGCTTCGACGCCGGCCCAAATCCGCAGTCGCTGCCTCCTGCGTCGTCCGCGCCGCCGTCAAACGCTGTGTCCGGAAGCGCTGTCTACAAGCTTTCGACGGATGGTTCCCCCGAAGAACTCTGGAGCTCGCGCGACGTCTTGGTCTATTCGCTCGGGATGGATGCGTCAGGAAGACTTTTGCTCGGAACCGGGAACAAGGGCGCCATCATTCAGCTCGAACCGAATCGCGTTTTTTCTAATCTCGAAAAAACCGAAACCGCTCAGGTCACCGGACTCGTGCAGCGGCCGGGTGGCGGAGTGTTTGTGTGCACCGCGAACCCTGCAAAAGTGTTTTCGATGGGACCTGACGAAGCCGCGCAGGGATCATTTGAGTCGGCGCCGCTCGACGCCCGTTTCTTCTCGCAGTGGGGGCGGCTCGAGTGGTGGAGTCAGACCACAGTCGAGCACGATTCGCCGCGGGTCGAATTCTATGCGCGCGCGGGAAATACCTCGATCCCCGACGAAAACTGGAGCGCGTGGGCCGGACCATTCACCGCGAGTGGCCAGGAAATGAAGCTGCCCGCCGCGCGCTATGCTCAATGGAAGGCCGTGCTCCGCCGCGGCAGCTCGCCTCTCGTCGCTTGGGTGAGCCTCGCGTATCTGCCCAAGAATGTCGCGCCCGAAGTGACCGATATCGCCGTGCAGGACCCTGGCGTTCGCGTGCAAGGCGCGCCGCAAATCGTTTCCAGCGATCGCATCGCTCCGCCAGCCCATGTGCGCATGCCCCAATCCACCGGACAAAGCTCCAATGGATTCGGCTACGGAAACCAGCCAGCCTCGTCCAGCTCGCGTTTCGATCTTCCGCCGCAAGGCGTGATGCAGAAGGGCTACGAATCCGTCGTGTGGACGGCGCAAGACGCCAACGACGACGATCTCACCTACCGCATTTATTATCGCGGCGAAAGAGAAGTCGAATGGAAGCTGTTGAAGGACGACCTCCATGAAAAATTTTTCGCCTGGGACACCACTTCCATGCCCGATGGCGCCTACTATCTGAAAATCGTCGCGTCCGACGCACCATCGAATCCGCCGGCGGAAGCGCTCACGGGTTCTCTGGAAAGCGAAAGATTCGTAGTGGACAATACGCCTCCAGTCGTCTCCGCGATGACGGCAGCCGCCAGCGAGAGCAGCGCGAATCTCAAATTTGCCGCCCGCGATTCCGCGAGCCCGATTTCGCGCGCCGAATACAGTGTGGACGCCGGTGAGTGGAAGCTCGTCGAGCCTGTCGGCCGCATCTCTGACTCAGCTGACGAAAGCTACGATTTCGCCGTGAAGCCGCTTGGAAATGGCGAGCACACCGTCGCCGTCCGCGTGTACGATCGCTTCGAAAACGTCGGCTCAAACAAAGTGACCTTCCGCGTCGGCCCGGCGCCGGCCGCGGCGCCTGCGCACTGATTGCGGCGCGTGTGAGATAATCGCGCGCCGTATGGCCCCTACCGAAGCCGTCAAGAGCGCAACTCCGGACCTGGAAACGATTCGCGCCGCGCACGCGCGCATCAAGCCGCACATCCATCGCACGCCCGTCGCC
>DASTCZ010000354.1:0-24336 GCA_035710585.1 Candidatus Acidiferrales bacterium
CTCGCGCGAAGCCAGAATTCGCCGTAAGTCTTCCATCGCTTCCTTGTTTCCGGCCATCGCGCGCAAATCACCTTGAGCGATGACGCGCGCCATATGCTCTTCCGGCCGCGCCGAAATCCAAATCGTGTAGCACCGGTCGAGCAACAGGTCGTAAGTCTCCTTTTCGGAGACCACGCCGCCGCCCACCGAGATCACCGCGCGTTCGTGATCGCGCAACACGCGTTCCAGAGTGCGCCGCTCGAGTGTGCGGTACTCGCCCTGCCCGTAGAGCGAAAAAATCTCGGCGAGCGGCATTCCCGTGTCGATCTCGATCTCGCGATCCAGTTCCACGTACGGCACGCCCAGCTCCTCCGCCAGCAGAGGTCCAAGCGTAGATTTGCCGGCGCCGCGCAAGCCGATCAACGCGATGCGCTGTCTCCTGTTTCGCTCATCGCGGCCGAACTCTCGCTCCAGCCGCGAAGCGACTTCCTCCCATCGATCCTCCGGCACGCGCGCCAAAATGGTTTGAATTTTGGCTCGAGACGCGGCTTGCCCAGTTTCCGCAACCAACAGCTCGCCGACCGGTACGTGCAGCGCCGCCGCAACTCTGCGAAGCAGCAGAATCGATATGTTCCCCTCTCCTACTTCAAGCTGCGCCAGATGCCGTTCGGAAACGTCAGCCTCGCGCGCCATCATTTTTCGCGTCATCCCGCGCCGATTGCGCAGCTCACGCACGCGTCTTCCAAGTGTGACCTGAAATTGATCGCCGCGCGCCGGGCTGATCCGCTGCATTGACTTCACATTTAGTCTGGGATTTGCGGCCATGATTTCAATGAGCAGTATAATACACCGAGCAAATACTTGCGACTCACGTTTTCGCAGTCCCTCAGAGATGTCTTGCCCAGATACGTAGGCACTTCGCAGTGTGCCGCGTTAAGTCTATGCGGTACAAAGGCTTCCCTAGAGCTCTTTTTACGCACTCAAGGAGTGGTACCCTGGGGAATTGGATGCATTATCGTGCCACTCGCCGTCGAAGGCGACGCGATTTCTGCTTCTTCGTCTGCGCGTGTATGATTCGAACCTCGCGCACGCCAGCACGGATTGTACTGAGGGAGTCCATGAAATTACTGAATTTTGTCGGCAGCCAATGGCAGGAGTTCTCCGGTTCCGGCGATCCTTTAGTCGATCCCGTTACCGGTGAAGAGCTCGCGAGAGTTTCTTCGGACGGTGTTGACGCACGCGCTGCGCTGGATTTCGCGCGTCAAAAAGTTTCGCCCGCCCTTCGGGCGCTCAGCTATCGCGAACGCGCCGATCTCCTCGCAAAAATGGCCGATGTTTTCTCCGCCAATCGCGACGAATATTTTCGAATCTCGCAGGAAAACCTGGGAGCGACGCAGGCGGACGCATCCTTTGATGTGGATGGCGCGATCTACACGATCAAGTACTACGCAAAAATCGGCCGCGCGCTCGGCGAATCGAAGTTCCTCAAGGAAGGCACCCAAATTTCGCTCTCGAAAACAGGCGCGTTCGTCGGCGGCCATTTTCTGCTGCCTACAAAAGGAGTCGCCCTTTTCATCAACGCCTTTAATTTTCCCGCGTGGGGCCTGTGCGAAAAGGCGGCTCCGGCAATCTTGAGCGGCGTTCCCTTTTTGATCAAGCCCGCAACGCCTACGGCGTGGCTCGCGCACCGAATGGTCGAAGATGTCGTCAAGGCAAATATCCTGCCGGAAGGAGCCATCTCTATCGTTTGCGGTTCGGCGCGCGACCTTCTCGATCACGTCCTTGAAGGAGACATGGTCTCATTTACCGGATCTGCCGAGACCGCGGCCAAAGTTCGCGGCAATTCCAATGTGATTCGCCGCTCCACGCGCGTGAATATCGAAGCCGACAGCGTCAATTCCGCGATTCTCGGCCCGGAAGCTGCGCCTGGCGCTCCAGCCTTCGATTTGCTGGTGAAAGAAGTCGTCCGCGAGATGACGCTCAAAGCTGGCCAAAAATGCACAGCCATCCGCCGCATCATCGTGCCGCGCGCGCAAATCGATTCCGTCGCCCAGGCCATCGCGGCCTCGCTCGCAAACGTGCAAGTCGGCAATCCGCGCAATCCGGCAGTGAAGATGGGCCCAGTCGTAAACAAGGCGCAGCAAGCCGTGTGTGGAGAAGGAATCGCCGCGCTCGCAAAAGAATGCTCGGTAGTTTTTGGCGGCGAACAAAATTTTCAGCCGGTGGATGCCGACCCAAAGAAATCAGCCTTCGTTCGTCCCACTCTGCTGCGCGCGGAGAAGGGAACCGGCAGCGTAAATGAGATCGAAGTCTTCGGCCCAGTCGCAACGCTGATTCCATACGATTCGCCCGCAGATGCCGCGGCCATCGCCCGCCGCGGCTCCGGCTCTCTTGTCGCCTCGATTTTTTCCGACGACGCCCAGTTCGTGCGCGACACAATCGGGGAGATCGGTGACCTCCACGGCCGCATCATGGTCGTTGACGCCAGCGTCGCTGGACAATCCACCGGCCACGGAAACGTGGTCCCGAGTAGTTTGCACGGCGGCCCGGGCCGCGCCGGCGGCGGCGAGGAATTAGCCGGCCTCCGCGCGCTATTGCTTTATCACCGTCGCGTTGCCTTCCAAGGGCCGGTGGCACATTTAAATTCACTCGTCGAATCGTCGGCCAGTGCGGCGGCATTTTACGAATGAAGTTCATCTCTGCGGTTCTCTGCGCGCACTTCGCGACTCTGCAGTGAAGTGCCGTACCAACGCTTCTCGTTGTTGTGCTTCCGCGATATTCTCGTTATGAGCGGCGGAGAAGGGCGTTCATGAACATTTTCGCCACCCGTCCGTTCAGCCGCGTGGTCCTGCGCTTTACTTCATTCGCTGCGCTTATCTCAGTTTTGGTTCCGTTCGTCGTCGCTCAAGCGGGCCAGTCCGTCACCCTTACAAAAATCTACGTCGATGAGAAATCTGGCCGCATTCACATAGTCGATTCAAGCATGAAGGATCTCGAGATTCCGCCGGAGAAAGATCAAGTCGATACCGCTCAGCCAAAAATCGCTGACGACCACCGCACCGCCGGCTGGCTGATCGAATCGAAAATCGACGACGGCACTTCCTACCCGATTCCGCTTTGCCTCATCATCTATCGCGATGCGAAAATCATTCGCCGCTTTCCGACCGACATGACGATCGGCGATTGGCGCTTTGTCGATGGAGCAAAACAGGTCGCGCTTTACACCGACACGCTCCACGGAAGCCTCGCTCCGCATTATGAGCTTCGCGACGTCTCTACCGGTCGTCTCATCGCGAAATTCGACGGTCATCTTGGCCCGGGCTCGCCAGCTTGGACCAGAGGCTTTTCCGAGAACTAACCCGGTTCAGTCGCGCGCGCCTCGTGAAGGTTTATCTTGAGGGCTCTCGCGTAAGCACGATAATCGGTATCGCCGGTGAAAATCGACCAACTTCGCTTCGTGCTCACCGCACAAATCAGCATGTCGCTGATCGATGTCGCGATGCCGAGACGTCGGCATGTATTTCCCGCCTCAGCAGCCAGCTCGTAATCGTCGGTTTCGATCGCTTCATCGGGAAACGCCCGAAGCGCGGCCCGGAGATTTTCGAATTGCACTCGCGACGCAATTCCAGAAAGCAATTCTTGGCGGACTACGCCGATGATCCTAGCCCGTCCTCCCCGCACAAGCTCCGCTAGCTCGCTTGCCTGGAGCTGTTCGGCGTCGCTGAGCGCGCCCGGTCTCCGTCGGAGAGCCAGTGACCAAATGGAAGTGTCGACGAGGACGTCCACTATCGCTTGGTGCGCTCCCGCTTGGAATCGTATTTGGGGTCGTAATCGATCGTGCCGAAAAGCTCGATGACCTTTAGTTGTTTCCGCCGTTGGATGTATTCGTCCAGGGCCGCGGTTACAGCCGCCCTCTTGGTCTTGTGGCTGCCAAGCTTTCTCGCTTCATCTATCAGATCATCGTCCAGCGCAAGGTTGGTCGGCATGTGTGAAGTATCACACGTCTGTATGTGTGATTTCAAGTCCAGACTTGTTTTGGAGTGGTTTCAGGACCACTACCGATTTCCACTGGACATGCACAGCGGCTATGGGGTACCTTCCGCGTCCCGCTCGAATCAAATGTATGAGGTGACTTATGCACTCATTGCATTCAGCATCTCGTTGGGCCGTCCATTGCGAACGCTGCCGCAAGCCCATTTCCCTCCCCGCGAGTTGGTTTTCCAGCATTGGCGTCAAGTCTGACGATACTTCGACGGGTGAACCCGATCACCTCCCCCGCTCGGTCACTCTCCGTTGCGGCTCCTGCCTCCGCGAGCGGGTCTACGTCCGCTCAAACTTTTTCGAGGTAGAACTCGCCGCACACGCTGCCGCAGGATAGCTAGCGAGCTTCGCTCCTAACTCAAGCGCGCAGATCTGCTGTCGAAAGTTCGGGGGCTGTCTGCGTGTGACTCCCAATCCGCGGGAGTCTTCCGGTATCATGCCCCGTAAATGCCGGTCGCTTCCAATACCGTCCAGGCATCGCGCCGCCGGACGCTCCGGAATCTCCTGCTTTACGGGTTGTGCGGCGGGGTCCTGATCACAGTTCTGAAACTCACCGAGTACCGCTTCCTGATCCTTCAGCATTCCCTCGAAATTTACGGTGGGCTCGTGGCGGCGATATTTGCTGCTCTGGGGATATGGCTGGGGCTCACCCTCACGAAGCGAAAGGCGCAGCCGAACGCTGCGACCGTCGAACCCGCCGCGGCAGGCTCGCCATTCGCGGCCGATGAGCAGCGGCTCGCAAAGCTGGGAATTACGCCGCGGGAGCATGAAATCCTCGGCCTGATCGCCGCCGGGCTGAGCAACCGCGAAATCGCCGAGAAGCTCTTCGTCAGCGAGAATACGGTCAAGACCCACTCCAGCCGGCTATTCGACAAGCTCGGGGCCAAGCGCCGCACCCAGGCCGTTCAGCTCGGCAAAGAGGCCCGGCTCATCCCCTAGAGCCTCCTGTGAAAGCATGAATTTGTGGCTCGAACAGCGAAATCACTCGAACGGGTGACGACAAGCCACTCGCGAAAACTCAGAATCGCGCTCCAGTAACGCCGAATTCAAAAATTGCGAGGAGCCGGGACGTTATGACGACAAAAAAGGTAGTTCTCACTTTCGGGCTGATCTCCGGAGCGATCGCTGCGGGAATGATGCTGATCACGCTGCCGTTTACGGACAAGTTCGGCTTCGATAAGGGCGAAATCTTTGGTTACACCACCATCGTCCTGTCCGCGCTGCTGATCTTCTTCGGAGTGCGGTCTTATCGCCAGAACGTATCCGGAGGAAGGCTGTCTTTTGGCCGCGGATTCGTGATCGGCATCCTGATCACGCTGATCTCAAATTTCTGCTACGTCGCGACTTGGGAAGTAATCTATTACAAGTTCATGCCGAATTTCGCTGACAAGTACGCAGCGTACATGATCGACCGCGCCAAGGCTTCGGGCGCCACGCCTGAAAAAATCGCGCAGCAAACACAGGAAATGGAGCAGTTCAAGCAGACCTATAACAACCCCGTTGTGAATGTAGCTATGACGTTCATGGAAGTATTTCCCATCGGACTCGGCGTGACATTGCTCTCGGCTGCCATCCTCAGAAAGAAGGCCGCGGCGAGTCCCGTGCCCGCCTGAGGGCACGCGCCACATCCGGCGCGCAAGCCGAAATCAATCAATTGTGCACTTGCGCTGGTTCGTCCCACGAGGCAAAATCTGTGAATCGGCTTCATCAGGACGCAAATACGGGCTTATTAGGATCAAGCCATGCAGATGCCAATTCCGCTCGGTCAAGACTTGAAATTCGCGTTTCGTTCGCTCCGGCGTGCGAAGGGTCTCTCCATTACCGTGATCCTCACGCTCGCGCTGGGCATCGGCGCTAACGCCGCGATTTTCAGCCTGGTGCGCGGCGTTCTCCTTCGCCCGCTGGTCAACACCGACGAAAAGACGCTGATTTACATTCGCCAGAGCGCGAAGGGCATGGGCAGCGAAAACGTGAATTTTTCCGTGCCGGAAATTCAGGACCTCAAGGCCAACGTCCATTCGCTGAGCGAGTTCGGCGATTTCTCCACTATTGGTTTCACGATGATCGGGCTCGGCGAGCCGCGCGAAGTCCGTGCCGGTGTGGTCGGCGGTTCGTATTTCCACGTTATGGGATTGCACCCCGTGCTCGGGCGGCTGATCGGACCGGAAGATGATGGACCGAATGCTCCGGGCGTGGTTGTACTGACTTACCGTTTTTGGTCGACGGCGTTCAAAAAAGATCCCTCCGTTTTAGGTAAGACAGTCCGCCTCGGAAGCATCGGCGATCGCTCCGGCACGATCATCGGCGTGCTGGAGCCCAGCATCCCTTATCCGGCGGATACGGAGATCATCGCCAACATCGTCACGAGTCCGCACCACCTCTCCGCCACGATGGTCACGGGCCGCGTCCACCGTATGACGGAGCTCTTCGGTCGTCTCGCGCCGGGCGCAACGCTTGATCAAGTGCGCACAGAGCTTAGAACCGTATACGCCAACATGGTGAAAGACTATCCGGATGCGTATTCAGTCCACGCCCAATTCGAGATTGACGCGAGCTTGCTGCGCGACCAGATCACCTCGGGCGCCCGGACAGTTCTTCTGGTTTTGCTGGCCGCGTCCGGTCTCGTTTTCATCATTGCGTGCTCGAATGTCGCGAATTTAATTCTTGCGCGCAGCGTGCGCCGCGAAGGGGAGCTGGCAATCCGTGCGGCACTCGGCGCAACTTCGACTGCCTTGCGCAGGACCCTGCTTGCCGAAAGCTTGATCCTTTGCGTCGCAGGCGCCGTGCTGGGAGTAATCAGCGCCGGCCCGTTATTGAGTCTGCTGGCGCGTTATGCGTCACGCTTTTCCGTTCGCGCGCTGGATTTAACTGTCGATTCAAGCATGCTATGGGTCGGAGCGTTGCTCGCGGTCAGCGCGGCTGTGCTGCTGGCTTACGTTCCGCACCTTCCGACCGCAAATGCTTCGCAAACGCCGGGCCTGGCAAGCGGCGGAGTGCGCATCACCGGCAGCACCAATCGCCGCCTGCGTATCTTCGCCATCATCCAGATCGCTGCGTCTTTCGTTCTTCTCGCGGGCGCGAGCATGCTGCTGAAAACTCTTATCTCCATGCAAAACGCGCAGACCGGGCTCGACATGCGCCACGTGCTCGCGATCAACGTGCCCGCGGTCTCTTACGGAAAAACGCCCGAGCAGATTATCGAGTTCTACCGGGAATCGATGCGCCGCATCAATGCATTGCCCGGTGTGGATACCAGCGCATTCGGCCTCGTGGTGCCGTGGCGCGATGCCGGCACCTTCGGTCCGGGTCTGCAGTTTTCCGCTGACGGACACACGCGCGCGCCGGGAGAAGAAGATCCGCGGGCTCAACTTCGCGTGATCTCTCCCGGATTTTTTGCATCGCTGGGCGTTCCGATTATCGCAGGCCGCGATTTCAATCAGCTCGACGGAATCAACAAAGACAAGGACCCCGTCGTGATCGTCAGCCAGAGCCTCGCGCAGCGGATGTTTCCCGGGCGCGATGCCATCGACCGCCACGTCATCTGGACCGATCCAGTTCTTCAATTCATACCCGGGATTCGCCCTGTTCCGCACCGCATCATCGGCGTAACCGCCGACGTTGACGATGAGCACGTGGTGCCTGGGCCGCTCCTCACCATTTACAACACGCTCGAAGAAGGTCCCATCTTCGGCGGCCGCCTTTTCATTCACACGAGCGCTAACCCGTATTCGGTTGTCACGCCCGTCACGAAGCTCATTCGCAGAATGTCCGTGGATCAGCCCGTCGAGCGCGCCGCGACGCTCGAAGATGTTCGCGCACAAGTGCTCACGCCGGATCGCCTAAATACCGTCGTGTTTGGAATTTTCGCCGGTGTGGCGCTGGCAATTGCGCTCGTCGGCGTCGGTGGAGTGCTTGCTTTCTCCGTCAGCGCGCGCACGCGCGAATTTGGAATTCGGCTCGCGCTTGGCTCACCTCCGGGGCGGCTTCTCGCGGGCGTGATTGCCGAAGGTGCGATCATCGCCATCGCGGGAGTCGTTGCCGGAGCGTTGGGCGGCTACCTGCTTGCGCGGTTCGCGGCCAGCCTCTTCAGGGATATGCGCATGCCCAGCGCGCTACCCGTCGTTCTATCGTCGCTCGTACTTCTAGCTGCGGCGGTGATTGCGTCCGCCATGCCTGCGGCCCGGGCCGCCCGCGTGGACGTGATGCAAGCCCTCCGCTCTGATTAGCTGCTCAGCTGCTGCGGTGCATCGTTTTCGCAGCGCGTTTCTGTTTGTAGGGGCGGAGTTTGCCTCCGCCCGCTCGTTCGATGTGATCTCTCACGTCACTCAGTCCTAACGCCGCCAATCCGCGTCTACGATTCGCAATTAGAATTCCTATATGTCCTTCGCCGGTCCAGGAACGCGCGTCGTCTCAGTCACTTTTGCGCATGCTTCGCAGAACCCTCCGTCCGATCCGACGTTCTCCCGTTTTGTGGCGCTCTTCATTTCTCTCGTCTGCGGCGCCTTCATCTTCGGTTACGGTTCAGATTCGGAAGCGCAATATTGGCTGCACAAAGACGCGAAGCAAGGCATCGCCGAAGTCACGAAGGAGCTCTGGACCGGCCACAACAGCGTTGCTTACCGTTTCACCATAGACGGCAAGGAGTACACAGGTTCGAGCGGCCGCAGTTACCGCGATCCGCGCTACGCCGAAGTTCAAGCAGGAAGTCACGCGCCTGTCTGGTATTCCGCTTCCCATCCGTGGTTTTCCACGTTACGCGAACCCGAGCCGCCCCCGACGACCTATTTCCCCGTTGGTTTGCCGGTCGTTCTCTTCATCCTCTTCGTCGAAGCGCGCGCCGTCATCACCGTAATCGCGCCTACGCATCGCTGGGCCATCGACTTCAACTCCCGCAATATCTTCCGTCCTCGCGCCAGCGCTTAGCGCCGCGCTATCAGCCCCTCGTCACATCGCACTGACACTCGACCGGACGCCGCAAGTGCACTAAGATGTGCGCGCAATTTTGGTTCAGGGGGAAATGATATGCGGAAACCGTATTTGTACCTGGCTGCGGCGGGAATTTTCGCCGCGCTGCCCATCGCGGCGCAGGCGCCGAGCGTGAGCGAAATGTACGCGCAGATTCGCGCCGAAGAGACGAGCAATTCGAAAATCATGTGGATCATTCACGAAGTGGCTGATGTACACGGCCCGCGAGTGACGGGTTCGCCGACGCTGAAAGAGGCGCAGGACTGGGCGGTGAAAACGCTGACCTCGTGGGGGCTCACGAACGCTCATCTCGAGCCGTGGACATTCCAGCCGCCAAGCGCGATGACCCCCGTGCCTGGCTGGGAGAACATTGAGCTTGAGGCCGATGTCCTCTCGCCATTCCACGGCCAGCTGATGGTCAAGCCGCTGGCGTGGACACCGAGCACGAAGGGGTTGCAAACATCCGACGTCGTGCAGATCACGCCGCCTGGGCTAAACGCCGGATTTGCGGGAGCCGGCCGCGGAGGACGCGGTGTAGTCGACGCTGCTCCTGCAGCAGCTCCTGCGGGAATGGCGCCGCCAATGCCGCAAGCCGCTCCGCCGGCGCCTCCCGCGCAGCCCACGCGCGCGGAACTCGATGCATATCTGAATTCCGTGAGGGACAAAATTCGCGGCCGTATCGTGATGGTCGGCAAACACGTCGAAGTCGCTGAGAATTTCAATCCCGCGCCGCTGCGCCGCACGGACCAGGAATGGGCGCTGCAATTCGATCCGAACAATCCGAACGCAGGCGGCCGCCGTGGAGGTGGCGGAGGAGGCGGGCGCGGTACGCTGCCCGAAGGTCAGCTCACCGCGGCGCAGGTCAATCGCGTAGTGGATGATTTTCTGGTCGCGAATGGTGCCATCGCACGCATTAATGACGCGGGCCGCGCGTACGGAGTGATCGTCGCGCAGCAAAACAACACGTACGATTGGACGCGCATGGTGCCAACGCTCGTGATGCGCAATGAAGATTACGGTCGCATCGCGCGCACGCTGGCCGATGGAGCGCCCGTGAAAATCCGGATCAACGTGCTGAACAAAGAATATCCAGAAGGAACGAAGGTTTATAACGTCGTTGCGGAAATTCCGGGCACGGATAAGGCATCGGAAGTCGTGATGCTCGGCGGACACTACGATTCCTGGCATGACGCGACCGGTGCGACCGACAACGGCATCGGCTCTTCGATGATGCTGGAAGCGGTACGCTTGTTAACCGCAGTTCATGCGAAGCCGCGGCGGACGATCCGCATCGCGTTGTGGAGCGGCGAAGAGGAGGGATTGCTCGGCTCAATCGCATACGTCGCCGAGCATTTCGGCACGGCGGAAAATCCGAAGCCGAACTTCGCGAAGCTCGATTGCTATTTCAATATCGATTCGGGGACCAGCAAGCCACGCGGAGCCAGCGTATTCGGCCCGGCGGAAGCGGCCGCGATGATTCGCGACGCGTTGATGCCTTACAAAGATTGGGGCTTCAATGGCGCGAATCCTACAACAAGCCGCAATCTGGGAGGTACGGACAGCACCACGTTCAATAATGCGGGTTTGCCGGGCGTCGGCTTGAGCCAGGACCCATTCGACTACAACACGTTCACTCACCACACCAACCTCGACACCTACGAACGGATTTACGAAGAAGACGTGCGCGAGGGAGCTGTGGAGATCGCTTCCGCGGTGTACGCGGTCGCAATGGCGGACAATATGGTGCCGCGATTCCAAGCTGCGCAGATGCCCGCACCGGTTCACATCGAAACGCCGGGTGAGACCGCGATCCCGCCGGGGGAAATCACTCCGCGAAATGGCGGACGGCGCGGCGGGAATTAGATGTTCGGTCCTCGGGATTTCTCAAAGCGAAAAGGGCGGCGCGTTCGCGCCGCTCTTTCTTTTTTGTCAGCGACAGAATTCTGTCAGCGAGAAACTGAGCAAACAAAACCAGCGGGTGGAATCAGCCGCCAAAACTTAGCGATGCTGCGTAGGATTTGTGCTCGACGAAGATTGCTTTCCCTGAATTTGCGCGGGTGACGGTAGCTGCGAAGTATTCCATCTGCCGCCCAACGCTTCGATGAGCTGAACGCTGCGCGTCATCTGCTCTTCGCGCAGCGTGAGCGCCACGCGCTGATTGGTCAGCAGCGTGGTTTGCGCGGTGATCACGTTGAGATACGGATCGATTCCCGCGCGATAGCGGTCGTTCGCGAGTTTCAAGTTGCGATCTGACGAGCGGACAGCGGTGTCCTGCTGCTGCACTTCGTCATTCAGGATGCGCAGCGCGGCAAGATTATCTTCCACCTGCTGAAACGCAATCAGAACAGTCTGGCGGTAGTTGGCGACTGTCCGATCATAGTTCGCGCGCGCCTGCTCGACGGCGCCTTTGCGTGAGCCGAAATCGAAAATTGTCTCTGATGCCGATGGCCCGACCGAGAAAAACCGGCTCGGCCAGGTAAACCAGCTCGAAATCGAAGTGCTTTCAAGGCCTGCCGATGCGCTCAACGTGATATTGGGATAATACGCAGCGCGCGCGACGCCGATTTGTGAATTTGCCTGCGCGACGGTGCGCTCAGCTTCAGCGATATCCGGCCGGCGTTCGAGCAGCTCAGACGGTACGCTGACGGGAATCAACGGCGGATGTGCATCGAGCGGCTGCTGCGGCATCGAGTACTCGGAAGCAGACTTGCCAAGCAGCAGCGCGATGGCGTGCTCGAACTGGGCGCGGAGAATGCCGAGATCGGTGTCCTGAGCCTGCGCGGTTTCGAGCTGAGTTTCCGCCTGCGCGACATCTTCATCGGAATCAAGTCCGGCCTGAAAACGCTCCTTGGCGATGTCGTAGGAATCCTGGAACGCTTTCACCGTGTCGTCGAGCAGCTTCTTCTGCGCGTCTTGCACCCGCAGCTGGAAATAATCCACGGCGAGCTCCGCCTGCGCGGTTAGCCGCACATTCTCCAGATCGGCAGCGGACGCCTGCGCCGCATATACGTTGGCCCGAATGTTGTTGCGCACCTTGCCCCAAAAATCCGGCTGCCACGATGCGTCAAATGGCAATTCGTATATCGCAAATGTGCCGGACGCAAACACAGTTGTGTTGCCGCCAGTGCCGCCGGAACCGGTGCCGCCGCCAGTAGTCACACCAGAGCCGCCAGCTCCGAAAAATGGCTGGCGCGAATAGTTGATGACCGGAGAGCTGCTGATCGTTGGGTAGAATTGTGCGCGCGCCTGCTTCACCACCGCGCGAGCCGCAAGAAAATTCGCGGCTGCGATCGCGATCGTTTGATTATTGGTGTTGACCTGATCTTCCAGCGCGTTGAGCTGCTGATCGCTGAAGATTTCCCACCAATTTCCGTGTGAGGCAGAATCCTGCGGCTGCGCGACCTTCCAGCCGTCGATTTCTTTGTACGCAGCAGGCGTGGGAACCGCAGCTTTCTGATACTTCGGCGCGAGATCGCATCCACTGAGAGCTGCGAGAATCGTGAGAGAAGCGATGAGAGACAGTTTTTTCATAGCGCTTAGTCGTGTGACGTCGGAACCGGTGCGAGATCGTCGGGACCGTGATCGCGATCTTTGACGCGCGTATCGCGGAAGAAACTGGTGCGATTGAGCACGCGCTCCTGGAATTCTTCGAGATAGAGATAAATCGCCGGCGTGACGTAGAGCGTGATGAACTGCGAGACGATCAATCCGCCAACCACGACGAGGCCGAGCGGCCGCCGCGATGCGCCGTCAGCGCCGATGCCCAGCGCGATCGGCAGCGCGCCCATCAGCGCAGCGAGAGTGGTCATCATGATCGGCCGGAATCGCTCGAGACTCGCTTCGTGAATGGCTTCGTCATCGCGGAGGCCCTGCGCAACGCGCGCCTGAGCGAAGTCCACGATCATGATTCCGTTTTTCTTTACGATGCCCATCAGCATAAACATGCCGATGAACGCGTAAAGAGAAGCCTCTGCGCCGAAAAGCCAGAGAGTGAGCAATCCGCCGACGAGCGCGACCGGCAGGGAAGAGAGCACCGTAATCGGATGGAGATAGCTTTCATAGAGAATCGCGAGAATCACATACATCACGAACACAGCGAGAAACATCAGCGTGGTGAGGCTGGCGACGGTCTCCTTGAAAACTTGCGCCTGGCCCTGTAAGCCGCCGCGGATGTCGGACGGCAGAATTTCCTTGGCCGTTTTCTCAACGTAATCAGTGGCCTGGCCGACGGCGTAACCCGGTTTCATGTTGAAGAAGAAAGTGACGCTCGGAAATTGATTGATGTGATTGACGGATTGCGGTCCAAGCGATGCCTTCCAATCAGTGACGGCCCCGAGCGGCACCATGCGCTGCCCGTCATCGCTTTTGATGTAGAGCAGTTTCAGGTCCTGGGGTTCGGCGCGCTGCCGATCCGAAACTTCGATGATCACCTGATACTGGTTATTCGGTTTCTTGATCAGGTAGCTGTAGTTCTGCGAGTAGGCCTGATGAAGCAAGTTGAGAATGCGCGTCTCGGAAACGCCGTACATCTTCGCCTGCTCGCGAAGAATATCGACCTGCAGATTCGGCGTGTGATTGTAGAGGTCCGAATTCACGAACAGGAAGCCGGGATATTGGAAAAGCTTCTGCAGGAACTTCGGCGCGACGCTATAGAGCTCGTCGGGATCGAATCCTGAAATCGCGTAGGAAAATTGGCCCTGTGCGGTGGCCGTCGCGCCAGTGCTGATTTGCAGCACGGGCTGCGGCTGCATGAACGCCACCAATCCGGGCGTCATGGAACTGAGCTTGCCCATGAGCTCGCCATCGACGGCAAAAATCGGCGGGCGCTTATCGGCATCCTTCAGGACGGCAAACGCGATGCCTTGATTGGCGGGCAAGAAGCCGGTGTTTCCGCTCATCGTAAACGTCATGTCGACATTCGGGTCGGTGTGCAGTACCTGATCGACGGACGTTTGATAATTGTGCATCTGGTCGGGAGACGAACCTTCGGGACCGACAAACACGCCGAGAATCAGGCCGCTATCGCCGATCGGCAAGAATGCTTTCGGAATAATTTGGAAGAAATAAATCGTGCCGACGAGGCAAATCGCCCAGACGATCGCCGAAATCCACCGCTGGCGAAGGAAGAACCAGAGCGAGCGGCCATACCAATCGAGAACTTTGCGCTCGATGCGCGTGCTGACGCGCTCCATCAGCGTGCGCTTGGCGCCTTCGCCACGTTGAGTTAGCAAGCGCGAGCACATTAGCGGAGTCAGGGTTAGCGAGACGATGCCGCTGGCGAAAATCGAGACGATGATGGTGATCGAGAATTCGCGGAAAATTCGGCCGACCAGGCCGCTCATAAACACGAGGGGAATAAACACCGCCGCGAGCGAGATGGTCATCGCCAAAATGGTGAAGCTGATTTCACGCGCAGATTGCAGAGTAGCGGCCAGCGCGCCCATCCCGGTTTCCATCAAGCGGACCGTGTTTTCGAGAAACACGATGGCATCATCGACGAGGAACCCGATGGCGAGCGTGAGGGCCATCAGCGAGAGGTTATCGAGGCTGTAGCCCAGAATGTTCATCACCACGAAGGTGAGCAACAGCGAAAGCGGAAGAGCAATCGCGGGAATCAGCGTGTCTCGCGCGCGGCCCAGGAAGATGAAAATGACGAATACGACGAGCGCGAAAGCGATGTAGAGCGTTTCCTTCACATCGCGCACGCTATTCACGATGGATTGCGAGCGATCGTAGATGGGGACGACGTTGACCGACGGCGGCAATTCCGCCTGGATACTGGGCGCTTCGTCGCGAATTTCCTTGGCCACTTCGACGGCATTGGAACCGGCGCGGCGGAAGACAGCTACGACCACGGTCGCCGGCGGCACCGCATGGCCGCGCACCCAGAAGCGCATGCTGATGCGTTCGTCTTGCACGCTGTTCGTGACCGTGGCGATGTCTTTCAGGAAAATCGGCGAGCCATTGCGCTGGCCGACGATCAGCTTTTCGTATTGGTTCGCGTCGCTTAGTTGGCCCTGCGGTTCGAGCAGGAATGAGCGGCTCTTCCCGTCAAACTGGCCCGCTCCGGTGTAGGACGTGCCATTCTTCACGGCGCTCACGAGGTCATCGAAGGTGAGATTGCGCGAGGCCATCGCCGAAGGGTCCGCTTTGATGCGCACGGCCGATTGCGCCCCGTACACGGCCACCTGGCTTACGCCGGGCAGAATGCTGATGCGTTCGCCGACTTGCGTGTTTGCAAAGTCGTAGAGCGCGCCTTCGGTGATCGTGTCGCTGGTGAGGCCGATGTACATGATCGGCTGATCGTTGGGATTTGTTTTTGTAAAAGTGGGCGGGGAGGGCAGATCGACGGGCAGCTGGGCTGTCGCCTGCGAAATCGCCGCTTGGACGTCGGTTGCGGCTGCGTCGAGGCTTTTCGAAAGCGCAAATTGCAGGACGAAGCTCGAGTGCCCCTGGCCGTTATTCGAAGTCACGACTTCGAGGCCGGGAATCTGCATGAACTGGCGCTCAAGCGGAGTGGCAACGTTGCTGGCCATTGTCTCCGGAGTCGCGCCCGGATAACCCACGCTGACCTGAATGACCGGATAGTCCACAGCGGGCAAGTCGTTGACCGGCAGAAACACGTAGGCGAGCACGCCAAACAAAATGGCGGAGATGGTGAGTACAACCGTCATCACCGGCCTGCGGACAAATGGTTCGGAGAGATTCACGGCTAATTTCCTTTAGGCGAAGAGGCACCGGGAGAGGCCGGAGGGCCTGCCGGGCCGATGCGAACCTTTGCGCCGGGCAGAACATTGGCTTGTCCGGCGGTGATGACGCGCTCGCCCGCTTTTACGCCGGAGATGATCACGACGTTGTCATCCTGGCGCTGTCCGAGTTCGACTTTGCGCATGTCGGCCGTGTCATCGGGTTTCAGAACCATCACGTATGGGCCTTGCTGGCTGATCTGGGTGGCTTGATTGGGAACCAATACGGCGTCTTTCATGGTTGTGAGGACCAGACGCACGTTGACGAACTGGCCGGGCCAGAAGTGATGGTCTGCGTTCGGAATCGTGGCGCGAAGGAACACGGTACCGCTGCCGTTTTGCACGGAATTATCGAGAAAGGTGAGTGCACCGGGCCGCGCTTGCGCATCGGTCTCGGAAGGCAAGCGGACGAGAGCGCGCGTATTGCCGCGAGCCATGTCTTGCCGCACGCGAGTAAGGTCTTGTTCCGTAATTGTGAAATCGGAATAGATCGGCTCGAGACGCTGAATCGAAAGGAGCTGCGTGGAGTTGGCCTGCACCACGTTGCCTACGTCCACGAGGCGCGCGCCGGCGCGGCCGTCGATGGGCGAATGGATAGCGCAATAATCGAGATTGAGCTTCGCGGTTTCGACGGCGGCCTCGGCGGACTGAATCTGCGCCTTATCGACGTCAACGGCGTTCTTCTTTGTTTCGTAGTCGAGTTGAGAGACCGCGCGCGTGTCATTCAGCGTGTCGTACATTTTCAGCTGCGTTTGCGCGAGCTGGAGCGCTGCTTTCGCTTGAGCGAGTTGCGCTTGCGCGGAATCGAGCGCGGCCTGGAACGGGCGCGGATCGATCGCAAACAGGAGCTGGCCCTTCTTGAGGTCCGCTCCGTCCTGGAATTCGCGTTCAGTGATGCGACCGCCGACTTGCGGCGTGATCACCACGGATTCGTAGGCGTAGGTCTTGCCGATTTCGTCGAGATAGACTGGAACATCCGCGGCGACTGCGGTGGAAACCGACACTAGCGGCGCCGGCATCCCGGCTGGGCCCGCCGCTTGGGTAGGCTGCTTTTGTCCGCAACCCGACGCCAAGGCCCCCAAAATCATTGCTCCCAGAACAACCCCACTCCCCACAGCTCGTCTCATGCTTCTCCCCGATGACCCCGTTTGCCTATTTTAGTGAAGACAGACGTACGATTCATCCCGATTGGATGCTTAGGAACTTAGATGTATTCGGCCCTCTCAAGTTACTACGCTTGTCAGCATTTACTTATTTCCTGCAGGTATGACGTTTAACGCGTTCCCAGCCGGACAATCCGCCGGAATATCCGTGTTTTGAGCCCATGATAAAATAGGTGAATCCGCGAGTCCCCAATCTGAGTTTTCGGAAGGTGCAGCGATGGGAAGCATTGGCCGAAGCTGGGACCTCCTTGCGCAGAGCTGGTCCGTACTGAAATCCGATAAAGAGCTGATGTTGCTGCCGGTGGTGTCGGCGATGTTCTGCCTATTCGCTTCGGCGATGGTTTTGGGTGGAGGAGCGCTCTTGATACTGCCGCCGGGAGCGCTTCAACTCACAGGAATCGCGCCGAATGGACATCTTTCGCAACCAGCGTACTTCGTGATCTTCGCTTTCTACTTGGTGAATTATTTCGTCGTGATTTTCTTCAATGTGGCGCTCGTGAGCGCCGCTTCCGAGCAACTGGCGGGGCGAAAAGGCACGCTCAACGCGGGACTGCAAATCGCGTGGCAGCGGAAGGGAAAGATTTTGCAGTGGGCGCTGCTTGCGGCGACGGTCGGAATCGTATTGAAGGCGCTCGAACGCCGGTTTGGGCGAATGGGATTTTATGGTGCGAGACTGCTCGGGGTGGCGTGGTCGCTGGCGACCTACTTCGTGATTCCCGTGATTGCCGCGGAAAACCTGGGGCCGGGAGAGGCGCTGGCGCGTTCAGCGCAACTATTCAAGGACAATTGGGGCGAGCGCGTTGCGGGCGGATTCAGCTTCGGACTGATTTTCTTTTTCCTGATGTTGCCCGGGGTGATTCCGATCATCATCGCAGCGCAGAGCGGGCCTGAATGGATGATTCCTGCGGTCGCGATTTCTGTAGTTTATTGGCTGGTGCTGTCGGTCGTGAATTCGGCGTTGAACGGGATTTTTCAGGCGGCGCTGTACCGCTACGCTACGACGAAGACAACGTCGATGGGTTTCGATGCGAAGGATTTTGCACAGGCGTGGCAGGCGAGGTAGAGAAAAGCTGGAAGCTAGACGCAAGAGGCAAGAAATCTGCAGATGAACTGCGTCAGAAAGTGAAGGCCGGAAGGGAAGCGATCCCTTCCGGCGTTTTTGTTTTGGATCTAATTTTCGGTCGGCGCGATCTCCCGGGGATGTGCGCTAGCGGTTGTCGTTGTCGTTCTGGCTGGCGCGCGTACCGCGTCCTCCTCCGGTAGGAGCTTGCTCGCCAGCATCGAGCGCGTTCCAGTTCATGATCGCGTTGAAGCCGAGCGAATAAGTGCCCTGCGATTGCCAGCGCCAGAAGGGGCGAATGGCAAACATCACCACATGCCCTTTGCCGAGCGGACAATCCACGATGGCGGCGCGATTCGCGAGGAATTGGCCGTTGGCGATGGTGCCGGAGAGAAGCATGTCCTCCGGATTTGACGGGAAGCGCATTACGACGCGCGGGCGCGATTCGTCGAGCGCGATGCCGAATTGCGCCGCGGCCTGGCGAAGCTGATCGCTATTATCCGCGGGAGCGGCGCCGCGCTGCTGTCCGCTCTGCATGTCGTTGGAATTGCCGACGGCTTCGTCTTCCTCCCAGGGAGAAAGATGAACGGGAGTTGCGTTGGGCGTGACGTTTTGCCCTTCACCGCCGTTGATTGCAGCGCCTCCGCCAAAGCCCAAGAGCGCGGCGATATCAGGCGCTCCTGCACCCGCAGCACCACCGCCGGCTCCGCCTGCACCGCCACGACCGCCGCGTCCGCCTCCACCACCTGCGCCACCGCGTCCACCACCACCTCCACCGCCAAATCCGCCGGTAGCATTCAGGACCGGATCCTGATTGAAGTACACGGGCAGATCAGCCTGATCGTAGCCATACGCGATCGGGCTGCGGCGATCGGTGAAGCGTGCACGGAGAATCGAGCCGCGCACAAAGAGCTGCGTGGGGTGTTCAACGGTGACGCCGCCGGTGATGCCGAAGTCCGGGAAGATCGTGGTCGTCGAGCCGTCAGTGATGAGCGTGCCGCCTTCCTGCACGAACTTGGCGAGCTCGTTGAGTCCGGCGAGACCCATTCCGCCGCGGATGTCGTCGCTCTGATCGAGCGCGCCGAGACTCGTGAACTTGTCCGTTTTTTTATAGGGCAGCGGATCCTTGCCGGTCATCGGCATGCCGTTAACCTGTGAGATTGACGTGCCGCCGACGTGCGGGAAAATGATCACGTCGTATTTCGCGTGCAAATTTCCGTCCTTCAGCTTTTGGTCCGCGAAATAGGTGTAGGGAATTCCGTAGGCATCGAGCGCAGCGCGCCACCAGCCTTCGTCCTGCGTGCGCGTCCAGCTGTGTACGTAGCCGATACGAGGGATGGTCAGGTCGTGCGTTTTCACTTGCGGCGCAGCATCCATCGCCCAGGCGGAAAGGCCGAGGTCTTTCAATTGCGAATCGAGCGAGCCGCGATCGCCACCGGTGATGACGATCGAGCCAGCGCGGAATTTGTGGCCGCCGGCTTCGAAATCGTCTTCAGCCGCGGCCATTTTCACGCCGGGATTCTTGAAGCGAAACGACGCAATATTGTTGTCGCCGGTGTCGTCGACGACGACCACGGAGCCCGAACCCGTGATGCCGCCGGGCGCTTTCACGTCGTTGGAGACAAGCGCCATTTGCTGATCGAGGATGCCCTTGTCGGTGACGGGAACGATGCGAACGTCACGCATCAGCTGAAACGTCCAGCCTGTATCGTCATAGGGACGCGGATTTTGCGGCGCGTAGTTCTGCACGGAAAAATACATATCGGCGAGCGTGCGGAACGGCTGATCGCCCCGGACAACGTAGTCGCCCGGCTGAATCGTGAGGCTGCCGACTTTGTATGAAGTTGTCGCTACGCTGATTTCGAGCCCTTGCCGTCGTAGATCGTTGATGGCGTCGGCGGTGTCAGCCTTGCGGCGTTGTGCGGCGGGAATCACCCATGCGTAGGTCGGGCCGTCTTTGCCTTTCTGAACGGCACGCTTGTTTTTCAGCCAGTAGTTTTCGAGAAAGATGTCTTTGTCGCGCGCCACGCGGTGCAGCGCAAAGAGAATCGCCGATTCCTGAATGTTTGTGTTGTTGCGCGGGCCCCAATTGATGGAAGGAAGCGGCGGATTCGGCCGGAACCATTCCTTGCTGGTGACGGTTGGTCCGGGCCGCACGACGGTCGGATCGGGGCCGTAGCTCTGCACTTCGTAAAAGCGGCCGAGCGAATTGTGGCTGTGCGCGATGAAAAACATGTAGTTCGGCACCCAGCCATCGTAGAAGCCGTAGGTCCACACTCCGGGAACTCCGCGCTTAGCCATTTCCATCACGTCGTTTTCGGCGAGCAGCCACCATTCGTCCACGGTGATCGGATCGAGCGAATCGTTGTAGGGGCCCGTGCCGGTGGAGGCGTAAAGATAAGTCTGCGCTTCGTGGAGGTCGTGCAGAATCGTCGGGTGCCATTCGAGCTGCATGGTGTTGATGGCCTGAGTTAGTTTCAGAAGCTGGCCCATGCCGTCGCGATTGTTATCGTGCTGCACGTATTTGCCCCAGTACATGAGCGGAAGGCGCGCATCGCCTTGCGGACGTGTCTTGTTGAAGTAATAGGTGTCGACTTGTTTTTCGCGGCCATCGACTTCGATCACGGGCGTGATGAGCGTGATCACGTTGTTGCGGATGTCCTGAATGAAAGGCGTTTCTTCGACCATCAGGCGGTAGGCGAGCTCAATGAGCATCTCGGGCCCGCCGGTTTCGGGTGAATGCATACCGCTCACGATGTAATAGATGGGCTTCGCGGTATGGAGAAGCGCTTTGGCTTGCTCCTCAGTGGTTTTGCGCGGGTCGGTCAGCGAGCCGAGCATGTCTTTGTATTTATCGAGTGATTTGATGGTGGCTTCGTCGGCGATTGCAAGGCAGACGATGTCGCGGCCCTCTTCGGTGGTGCCGATCTTCCAGAATTTTGCGCGCGGCGACGCTTTGGCCAGCGCCTCGTAATAGCGGTAGATGTCTTTGGCGTAGGTCAGCTCGCCGGGAGTGCCCGGGATGCGTCCGAAGAATTTCAGCGGGCTCGGAACCGTGTCCGATGCAGGCATGTGATCGACGAGTTCAGTCGATATGCGCGGGTCCTGAAGATACTTTTTGATCAACGCGGTGTATTCCGCATCCGTTTTTTGCGGCTGATCCGCCTTTGTCTTGGCCGACGACTTTTTGTCGGTCGTCTTGTCCGATTTGTCTGTTGCGCCTGCAAATGCGGGCGAGTAGGCGGGCGCGGCGGCCAAAGCCAGCGCGAGTGCGGCGACACTGATAAACGCGAAGCGGACTTTCATGCAATCACCTCGTTTTGCAATTGCGGGAGGACAGCCCCGGTTAACTGACACTGACGGCGGGCAGCGCGTTCAGGTTTCGGCGTTTACCGGGCGTGCGTCCGCGCAGCGAGCCGCTCACTCTACCAAAATGCCCTTACACATGCAGCAGAAAGCCGCTACGGCGTGGGGGAAATCCAGTACGCCAGTTCGATATGAGCCGAACTCAAATGTATGCCATGACGAAGAAAATCCAGTTAGTGGACGATAGCGAAGCAATCCGCAGGGCGCTCTCTCACATTTTCCGGACAGCCGGATTCGAGGTGTGCGACGACGCGCGCACGGCATCGCAGGGAATTCTGGAGGCGCTGCTGGCGCACCCGGATTTGATCGTTCTCGACATGTCTCTGCCTGATATGAACGGCCTCCAGGCGGCGAGCATTCTTCACAGCGTGGTGCCAGATTCTCCGATCATGCTTTTCACCTTATTTGTGGAAACGATCGCGGAGCGCGAAGCGCGCAAACTGGGCGTGGCGGCGATGATTTCAAAGCACGAGCCCACCGACATACTGGTGCAGAAGGCTTCGGAATTGCTGAAGCTTACCGTCGCTTCCTAGCGTGCGATCTTTCATTAAGGTGCAGATGCTTCGCTGTATTCGTGCGCGAAGTTCAATATTTCGCGCTGAGCACAAACAGATTCAGCATCCACAGGGACCAGACCGGCGCTACGCAACCGAGCGCCACCAGCGCATCCAGCACGCGATTGCATCGCCAGCGGGACTTGCTAGTCCATGCGCCGATTGCGTAAATGATCGGAATAATGGTCGCGATTAAGGCGATCCAGCCGCAGACCTGTAGTCCGTGGAACAAATAATCGTTGTGCCTGTTTGCGCGCGAAATGTCCGCGCCCACCCACGCAAAGAGCTCCGTCCAACCTAGAAGCACTCCCAGATCGAATAGGCAGATCACACGCGTGATGGCGCGAAGCCGGCGTTCACGAAGGCCGAGCGCCAAGGGGCGCTGGAAATGCTTCCGGACGAGCGCGGAAATGGGCCACAGGACGACCGCAAGGCCCAGCGTTGCAATCGCGAAATATTGCAGGTCGCTGCGCCATTTGCCGGATGCGAGAAATGACACGCGTTGTAATCCAGCTGCGGCGGAATCCGAAAAGATTTCAAGATTGCCCGCAGCATTTCGACGGAAAGCAATCTTTCCCTGGCCATCGATATCGCGATACAGGTAAGGCGAAATCTCGCGCCAGTGCCGCGGTTGTCCATTGACGCCCAGCAATTGCGGAGAAGAAATCGTCGCGTCGCTTTGCGGAGAAAATGTGACCTCTCCGAGAACGGCCAGCGATTTCGTCAACGTGGTCTCACCCCGCCGGCTCGTGATGTATGTCCCGCTGACTTCCTTATTGTGTGCGGCGGCCGTCGAGTCTGCCGCCGGCAGCGCCGGAGCGCCTGGAAAGTAGCGGTCGAGGAATTTGTTCCACAGCAAGCCGCGGATGTTCGTCTCGCCGCGCCCCGCGCTGTTCAGCGAAATGAAAAAGCCGACGTTCGCATCGAGGATCAGCGAAAGATGGCTGTGGAAATACTGCGTGTCGCCGCCGTGACCCACGATGCGGTGGCCATTTTGATTTTCCTGGAAGAAGGGAAGTGCCATGCCGTTTAGTTCGGGCACGGGGCCAAATGCGCGCGTGTGCATCAGCTCGGCGGTTTCCGGTTTCAGGATCTGGATGCTGCCAACCTTGCCGTTTTGCAGGTGCGCGATCATGAACTTCGCGATGTCGGCCGCCGACGTAGACATCGATCCCGCCGGAGGACCATTCACGAACTCAAAGTCTTTCGCCTTTCCGGAAGCGCGTGCATAGCCCCGCGACATCAGCGGCCGCAAATTCGCAGGCAGCGGCTGCTCAAACGTGGAGTGCGCCATGCCGAGCGGCTTATAAATGTGGTTTGCGATGTAATCCTCGAATTTTTCGCCGGAGACGCGCTGCACGATGTATCCCGCGAGAGTCATCGCGTAATTGGAATATGCCGGCATCGTGCCCGGAGCGAAGATGCGCGCGGGCAGATGCTTCGGCAGCAACATGTCGAGCGGTTCGAGGTCGCTCGCCTTCGCCACGAATAGTTCCTTGTCCCATTCCTCGAATCCGGCGGTGTGCGTCATGATCCGTCGGAGCGTGACGGGATCGGAGTAAGTTGCCGGAATCCTGAAATCGATGTACGTGTTGACGTCGCGGTCGAGATCGAGCTTGCCTTGCTCGACAAGTTGCATGACGGCGGTGCAGGTAAAGAGTTTGGAGACCGAACCCGGACGGAAGAGCGTGTCGTCCACCGAGACAGGTGTTTTCCTTTCCACATCCGAATAGCCGTACCCGTGCGAGAAGAGGACTTTTCCGTCCTTGACGACGATCACCACGGACCCGGCTACATCCTCGCGATCCAGCATCGCGGGCAAGAAACCGCCGAAGAATCCGTCCGCGTCAGCAGAGGTGAGTTGTGCAGCAGGTGACGAGGCTGACGGTGGCCCAGCCGCGTTCGGAGGCGGCACCTTCGGCGGTTCGGACTTCGGGTTCTGCGCGAAACTTAGTTGCGCGCAAGGCGTTGTAAGGAAGAGCGCGGCAACGAGTGAAACAAATGGCACGAGTGATCTGCGAACGCGCATCAAAGCCGCCTTTCTGAATGCCGGCCTGCACTTTTCGTGGCTTCTTACATCGCGAACTGCGCGAAGTCAAAGAATTCGCGACGCGAATCTTTTTAGGCTGGTGGGCCGTAATAAGGGATAGCAATATAACGGGGCGGTAACGAGCGGTGGGTGGCCGTCTGCTATAATCCGCCGCGATTCGTCCGAGTGAACTCATGAAATCCTGGGTGAAGCCTTTTGTCGCGTTGGCGTGCGCGAGCGCGCTTTGCGGAGCCGTGCGCGCGCAACGGCAGGTCTTGGTGTTGCCCTATTCCGGCCCGATCGGACCGGCCACCGCGGATTACTTCGAGCGCGGTATCGCGCAAGCCGAGCAACAGAATGCGGCCGCGATCGTCATTGAACTGGATACGCCGGGCGGACTCGACAGTTCGATGCGCCAGATCGTGCAGCGCGA
>DASTCZ010000355.1:0-6645 GCA_035710585.1 Candidatus Acidiferrales bacterium
AGCTTCGGCGACCGCCGCACCGGCTTGCAGAGCGCGGCCCTGCTATTCGCACTCGCACTTGCTGGCCTCGTGCCGCTGCTGTGGCTTTCGTTATAGCGGCGAGAAACGAATTTCTATAATTCCGCAATTCTTCTGGGGGTTCTATGAGAAGAAGTCTCGATTTGCGTTTCTCAATTCGCCGCACAGGGCTCGGCAGCGCCGCGATTCTTGCAGCGGCGTTGATCCTGTCTCCTTCCGCCCGCCCGCAGAGCTCCGCGCCCGCATCGCGCGTGGACGCCAAGGTTGCCAGCGCTAGCTCGTCGCCGCGCTTGGACAATGCGGCTCCTGCTCCGCAGCCGCTCGACGAGGGCTACACCGCGAAAATCCGCGAGTACACCACCGCGCCCTATCTCACCACCGAGCTCGTCGATCATCTCCCCGCCTCGCCGACCGTCCCCACCCCCGAAAAAGTGCTCGGCTATGTGATCGGCGCGCCCGACAAGCTCACCTACACGAAGGACCTCTATCGTTACTACGACGCACTCGCTGCAGCGTCGCCGCGCGTAAAAGTCTTTCGCGTCGGCAAAAGTGAAGGCGGCCGCGATTTTCTCCTCGTCGCGGTCAGCGATGAAGCCAACATCAAAAATCTCGACCGCCTGAAGGACGCCACGGCCAAACTCGCGGACCCGCGCCATCTGACCGATTCCGACGCCGACAAAATCATCGCCACGGCAAAGCCTTTCTATTGGCTCGTTGGCTCCATCCATTCGCCGGAAACCGGCGCTCCAGAAATGTTGATGGAGCTCGCCTACCGCCTCGCCGTCGAAGATTCGCCGATGATTCAAAATATCCGCAAGAATTCCGTCGTCCTCATCACTCCCGTTCTAGAAGTCGACGGCCGCGACCGCGAAGTGGACGTCTACAACTACACCAAAGCCAATCCCGGCAAGCCAGCGCCGCCGCTCATCTACTGGGGCAATTACGTCCAGCACGATAACAATCGCGACGCCATCGATATGGCGCTCCAGCTCTCCAAAGTGCAGATGAAAAATTTTCTGGAATGGCACGCCACCGTCGTTCACGACCTGCACGAATCGGAACCTTTTCTTTACACCATGACCGGCACGGGCCCCTACAACGCATGGTTCGATCCCATCGTCGTCAGCGAATGGCAGAAAATGGCCTATCACGAAATCGAGCAATTCACCGCGCGCGGCGTGCCCGGCGTGTGGACGCACGGCTTCTTCGACGGCTGGGCCCCCAACTACATGCTCATCATCGCCAATGGCCACAACGCCATCGGCCGCTTCTACGAAACCTTTGGCAATGGCGGCGCCGACACCCGCGACCGCACCGTGCCCGCGAACCAGACCACGCGCGAGTGGTACCGCCCGAATCCGCCGCTCGCGAAAGTGAAATGGTCCATGCGCGACAACACGAACTACGAAGAAAGCGGCGTGCTGTTCGCGATGGACTACACTGCGACCAACGCCAGCGATTTCCTCCACAATTTTTATTTGAAGAGCAAGCGCAGCGTCGTCAAGGCCACCACCGAAGGCCCCGCCGCGTACGCCATTCTCAATGACGGCCGCCGCCCCGCGCTCGCCGCGCAACTCGCGCGCCTGATGCAGGAGCAAGGCGCCGAAGTGCATCGCCTCGACGCGGAGACAGAGGTTAAGCAACAAGTTCCCGCATCCGCAGGTGGACGCGGAGCACGCGGCGGCCGAGGCGGAAACGCAGGAGCGGACAACGCCGCGCAAGGGGACACGCGTGGTGACGCGTCCGGGAATCCGCCCGCAGAAAATTCTGTCGCCCAGCAGGGTTCACGCACTCCCGCCATGCAATCCGTCAAAATCCCCGCCGGCAGCTACATCATTCGCATGGATCAGCCTTACAGCCGCATGGCGGACATGCTTCTCGACACGCAATATTTCAACGTCGCCGATCCCCCGCCCTACGACGACACCGGCTGGACGCTCGGCCCGTTGCGCAACGTAAAAACTCTTCGCGTCACCGATCTCGCAATCCTGAAGGCGCCGATGACTCTCATCAACGGCCCCGTTCGCGTCGATGGCGCGGTCGGCGGCAGCGGCACAAAATATTTTCTCGTCAATGCCAACGCCGAGCCCGCGCTGGCCACGCTTCGCTTCCGCCTGAAGGACGTAAAGATCGGTACAGCGGAGGATAATTTTGAAGCGGACACCAAAAAATACGCAGCAGGAACCTTCATTATTCCCGCCGCGCAGAATCCCGCCGACCTCAAATCGCGTCTTGATAAAGCCGCCGCCGATCTCGGCGTTCATGTGGATGCCACAGACGCGGAAGTCAGCGTCGCGCAGCACTCGCTCGCCATGCCGCGCATCGCGGTCGTTCACACTTGGCAGAGCACGCAGCAGGAAGGCTGGTTCCGGCTCGCTCTCGAAGAAACGCAGGTTCCCTACACTTACATTTCCGTGCACACGATTCGCGACACGGCCAATCTCCGCGACAAGTTTGACGTCATCATCTTCCCGCCCGCTGGCGGGTTGTCCCAGATCATCAACGGCATCCCGAAACGCATCGACGCGAGCGGCAACGACATCGGCGGCCCGATTCCCTGGAAGAAGACCGACCTCACGCCGAATCTCGGCACCATGGATTCCAGCGATGACATTCGCGGCGGCGTCGAGCTCGAAGGCGTCGCGCACCTGAAAAAATTCATCGAGGATGGAGGCCTCTTCATTCCCATCACTTCGACTTCCGCGCTCACGATCGACACGGGCATCACACCCTATATCTCCATCACGCAAACACGCCAGCTCCAGGCGCGCGGATCGGTGGTGAGCGCAAACGTCGAAGATAAGCGCAGCCCCATCGCGTATGGCTACGATGATTCACTCGGCATGTATTTCAGCAGCGCGCCGGTCTTTCGCGTCTCGCTCGCGGGCGGTGGGTTTGGTGGTGGTGGAGGTGGAGGTGGCGGTGGTGGTGGCGCAGCCGCCGGTGAAGGAGCAGGCGGCCGCCCCAGCGGACGTGGCTCAGCCACCGATCCCGATATTCCGCAGGCGCGTCCTTATACCGCGCCGGATCCAGAGCCGCAACGCTCGCGTGCCGAATCCGAGCTGTATGTGAACCCGGAACTTCCGCGCTCCGCGGTTCCTCCCGCGCAAATGTGGCCGCGCGTCGTGGTGCGCTACGCCAACGCGCAAAATCTCTGGATCAGCGGCATGCTCGCGGGTCAGCAGGAGCTTGCCGAAACTCCCGCTGTCGTCGATGTTCCAGTCGGCCGCGGCCACGTCGTCTTTTTTGCCAGCAACCCAATGTGGCGGCAGGAAACGCACGGCAGTTTCATGCTCCTGCTCAACGCCGCGCTCAATTTCGATCACCTGAATGCGGGCCGCAAAGCGCCAGCGCCGCAATCGAAGGATGCAGTCGCGGACGAAGACGCCGCGCCGCCGATGCCCGGCCACCAATCACACTAACGCGCAATGAAAAACGGTGGCGCCTCGCTCAAACGAAACGCCGCCAAAATCTATTCTCTGCTCCCTCTGTGCCTGCCGGCCGAAACCGTAGCGAAGGGGGGTCTCTGCGCCCTCTGCGTCAAGCTTTGGTCGTTAGGTCTATCTAGAAAATAGAGAATCTCACGCGCAAAAATTTCTTGGGATCCTTGCGGAAGTCGTTCATCAGCAGCCGCATGTCCCCGGTGAGGCCCGCCAGATTGTCGTAGAGCTTCGGATCGCTCAAGAATCTGCCGAGGCTGCCGTTGTCGTTATTCAGTTTGCCCGTTGCGTCGGAAAGATTCGTCCCCGCTTGCTTCCATGTGGCGAACAACGTGTCATCGGTCACGAGTTTCCCGGCGGTTCCCTTCCCGGACTTCACGTCGTCAAGAATAGAATCGCCGCGTTGTATGAAGCCCATCGCCTGATCGTGCAGCGCCGGATCGTAGATCAGCTTTCCGAATGTGCCCTTCTGCTGCTGCACCGCCGCGAGCAGGTCGTCGGCGCGCCCGACCGCGCCGTTAAATTTGTCGTACATGTCGCGCGAGACGTAGAGCTGTCCGAGCGTGCCCTGGCCCGCTTGGATATTGCTCATCATGGTGTCGAGTTTGGCGGAAACGCTGTCGAAGTGGTTGTAGATGGAGTCGTCGTTCAAAAATTTCCCGAGCGTGCCCTTGCCGTGATTCACATCCGCGACGATGTCCGATATCTGCTGCGTCAGCGCGTTTAGGTTCTCCGCCAGCTCAGCGCCGCGCTCAACGATCTGCTTCATCGCCTTTTCTTCTTCGCCGGGGACTTCGGCGTTGGCCTGCAGCGGAGTGCCGTTGTACCCGCGGCTGATGTTCACGTAACGGTTGCCGAGCAATCCTTCGGTCACGAGGCTCGCCGTCGATTCCGTGCATGCCGGCGGCTTCAGCGCGCCGCAGGTGCGGATGTCGTTTTGATATTTTGTCTGCACGCGAAGCACGAGTTTGATGCTGCGGTTCGGATCGCCAGAGCCGCTCTGCGGATTCACGCTCACGTCATCGACGTTTCCGACCGCGATTCCGTCGAGGCTCACCGGCGCGCCTTTCGTCACCCCTTCGACTTCCGGCAAATAGGTCACGAGCGTGTATTTATGAGCCAGCGCACCCGCAGTGCCCGTCACGTAGATGATAGCGATCATCACGATCGCAATTCCGACCACCACGAAAATGCCGACTCTCAGTTCGCTCCAGCTCAGTTGCTTCCGTTGTGCCATTGCCCTCTCCCCTCCGTTTCAAATTCGATGAGGCTCACGTTCCGTCGCATCTGGTGCCGTTTCACGTCACGATCTGGCGTCCGCCAGAAACTTTTGCAGGTACTGATCGTTTGATTTCAGCACTTCTTCCGGGCCGCCTTCGAAATAAGCTCGTCCCTCTCGCAATAATACAAACGTCGTCGCGGCCGCTCCGTTGCCCGGCGCGCCGGCCAACGTGCGAGGCTTCCCATTCTCAGATGCGCGCACCACGCGTTGACTCTCCTCATCAAAACGGAAATTCGCCAGCGAAAAAGCGTCCTGCAATCGGTGAGTGGCCAACATCGCGGTCACGCCCTGCAAATCGCGCAGCCGCAGCACCAGCGTAATGATCGTTTGCGAAGTCACCGGATCGAGGCCCGCCGTTGGCGAATCGTAAAACACGACCTGCGGTTTGCTGACCAGTGCGCGCGCGATGGAAACGCGGCGTCGCATTCCGCCAGAAAGCTCGGATGGCAGCTTGTCTATCGCGTCCTCCATTTCCACGAATCGGAGGGCCTCCCGCACGCGAGGCTCGATGCTCTCGTCCTCCGGGTTCTCCTCGTGCAGGCGGAAGGCGACATTATCTTCCACGGTCATGGAATCGAAGAGCGCCCCCTCCTGAAATACGAAGCCGATATTGCGGCGAAACTCGAGCAATTCATACTCGCTCATCGCGGTCACGTCGCGCCCCAGAACCATCACGCGGCCGGAATCGGGCCGCAGCAGCCCCGCCGCCAGCTTCATCGCCAGCGTCTTTCCCGAGCCGCTCTCGCCGACGAGGACTTTGGTTTCTTGCTGCGCTACCTGGAAGGAAAGCCCGCGAAGGATCTCGCCTTCGTCGAAGCCGAGATGCACGTCCTCAAACGAAATAACGGGCTCAGCGGAATGCTCTGAACTCATTGCGTCGAATTATAGTGGAAAGCGGGCGCGAAAACATCGCGCGTCGCCGCGCGCAGTTCCCGTCGAAAGTGCGCTGCGCTATTTCGTCGAAAGATAGATCATCAGCCGCGCCAGGAAAAAATCGGAGACGAGAATCACAACCGAAGCGTTCACCACCGCCTGCGTCGTTGCGCGCCCCACACCTTGCGTGCCGCCGCGCACCGTCAGTCCTTTGTAGCAGCCGATCGTCGCCAAAATGAACGCGAACACCAGCGGCTTGACGAGTCCCTGCATCAGATCGGAGAACTCCAGTGCATCCACCGCGCGCGACCAGAATTCCACGGCGCCCAGCCGCAGTGTGAAGTGCGCCACCAAATAACCGCCGCACAACCCTACAAAATCCGACACGGCAGTCAGCAACGGCAGCATCAAAATCGTGGCAATGACGCGCGGCGTCACCAGTTTCCGTATCGGATCGGTCCCCATCGCGCGCATCGCGTCTACTTGCTCGGAAACCACCATCGATCCCAGCTCGCTCGCGATTCCGGAAGAATTTCTTCCCGTTGCGAGCAATCCGGTGATCACCGGTCCCAATTCGCGCACCAGCGCCAGCGAGACCGCATCGCCCGTGAGCGCCGTCTCGCCAAATCGCGAAAATTGCGCCGCCGTCTGCACCACTGTCACCGCGCCGATAAAAAATCCCGTAAGCACGACGATCGGCAGCGAGCCGACGCCGATGATATCCATCTGCTCGAGCAGGTCTTTCACATACTGCGGAGGCGTGAAGATATTCGCCACGCTGCGCGCGGCGAGCGACGCGTAATTCTGGATCGCGAGCAGCTCCCCCATTACAAATCGTGAAATTGGCGAAATTTCGCGGGGGGCTTCTTCTGACGTGATGTTGGAGTTGAGAAAGGCCATTCGCAGCCGATGGACCCGACGGATCTTTGCGCCTCCGACCTGATGCGCAAATTCCGAATCGCGTTCGCAACAGCAAAGCGCTATATGCGCTAGAGGCTAGCGTGCGGTCATCCGCGCGTCAAGCACGCGCAC
>DASTCZ010000356.1:0-5575 GCA_035710585.1 Candidatus Acidiferrales bacterium
GATATCTTTCACGGAGCGATGGTTTATTCCCTTTTGAAGAACTGGCCGGTTCCAAAGATGCTCGATTTCTGCTGTGCCGCGTCCGCTTTGAATTGCACCGCACTCGGCGCGCGTGGAGGGATTCGTCCCATCGCCGAGATCGAGCGCCTAGCCACCGCAGGTGAGCGCCATACCTCACTCTTTAGATCGCGCAAATTCACCGCTAAGGCCGCGGGACGAGGAGCGCCAGAACTTCAAGTGAAACTCGAAGCGCGCGAGGGCACTGGATGATCCCACTTAAGGACGATACGCCGCGATATTCCGTGCCCGTCGTTACCGTCCTGCTCATCGTCGTCAACACGCTCGTGTTTTTCTATCAGTTGTCTCTCGGGCCTCGCGCCGGAAACCGTCTTGTGATGCTCTACGGAATGGTTCCCGCGCGGGTCGAAGTCGCGTTAGGCGGACATTCCTCGATCCCCATCGGCACCGCGCTCGAGCCATATTTCACCTCAATGTTCCTCCACGGTGGTTGGCTGCACCTGATCGGCAACATGCTCTTCCTATGGATCTTCGGCGACAACATCGAGGACGCCTTTGGTCACTTCGGATATCTCATCTTTTACTTGAGCTGTGGAATTTTCGCCGGGATTGTCCATACCTTCTTCAACTGGGGCTCGCGCATGCCTGCGATCGGTGCGAGCGGAGCGATCGCAGGCGTTATGGGCGCGTATATCGTCTTCTATCCGCGCGCGCAGGTCTTGACGCTGGTGCCCCTGATCATTTTCTTCTTCACCGTGCGCCTACCTGCTCTGCTGATTCTCGGCTATTGGTTCGTGTTGCAGTTTCTGAGCGGCATTGGTTCGCTCGGGGTCGAACAGGCCGGAGGGGTCGCTGTATGGGCCCACGTCGGCGGATTCCTCATGGGAATGCTGGTCGCATTTATCGTGCACAGGCCAGTCAGGCCTCGGCCCGCCGCGCAATGGTCGTCGCCCGGGTATTAGGATCAGCGCGATTCAGCTTCTAGCTTCGCACGCCGTGCTTTGCGACGTGGTTGGCAATCCATTCGCCCGCTTCTCGGGTACCCAGCGGACCGCCAATGTCGCGAGTGGTTTTCTTCTCTGCTACGGATGTTCGAACGGCTTCCCGAAGTGCCCGGGCTTCCGCCGGCAATTCCAGATGATCAAGCATCATCGCCGCAGCCAGTACACTGGCGATGGGATTGGCCTGATTTTTCCCAGCGATATTGGGCGCTGAGCCGTGCACCGGCTCAAAGAGCGAGGTCCGGCCGGGGTAAATGTTGCCGGATGGTGCCATCCCCATGCCACCGGCGAGCTGCGCTCCCAGGTCGCTGATGATGTCCCCGAAGAGATTACAGGTCACGATCACATCGAACTGCGAAGGGTCGCGAACGACTTCCATGGCAAGCGCGTCGACGAAGAGATGGCGCGACTCGATTTCCGTATATTCCGCGCGGACCTCTTTAAAAACCCGCTGCCAGATATCGTGGGCGAAATTAAGCGCGTTCGACTTGTCGCTCATGCACACGCGCTTGAGTTTGCGCGAACGCGCATACTCGAAGGCGTGGCGGATGATGCGTTCGACGCCTTTGCGCGTGTTGACGTCTTCCTGTACCGCGACTTCGTCGGCAGTCCCCTTCTTGAAGATTCCTCCTACACCGACGTACAGCCCTTCCGTGTTCTCGCGGAACACCATGAAATTCACGTCTCGAGGGGATCGATCGCGCAGGGGTGTTAATCCGGCGTCGAGCAGTTCCACCGGCCGCGCATTAATGTAAAGGTCTAGCTTGAAGCGCAACCCGAGCAAGATGTCCGCAGCATGTTTGTTGGAAGGCACGCGCGGGTCGCCCATTGCGCCAAGCAAAATGGCGTCAAACTTTTCCGCCAGCATTTTATCGGCACCCTCGGGAAGCGTGGTGCCATCGCGAAGGAAGCGGTCAGCGCCCCAATCGAACTCTTCAAGTTCCAGCTGAGATTTTGAAGGGAGCGCTTCGAGCGCGCGCCTGGCCTCGGCGATGACTTCACTGCCGACGCCGTCGCCGGGGATTAGTGCAATTCGCTTCTTGAGTCTTCCGGTTGTTTGAGTCACGTCAATTTGAAGGCGTGGCCGCTTTGGCCGCAGGCAAGTTCTTCAGCAGTTTCCGGACTTCGTTTTCAAGATACTCGTCCTGATTCGGGCTCCAGCCAACTTTTTTGTCGCGGATGATGCCCTCGGAATCAATCACGAGGTAAGTCGGCAAGCCGAGCTGTCCTTCGGAAAAAAACAAACGCTGGAGATGGCCATTCGCATCGCGCGTTTGGGTCCACTCTTCCTTGTGCTTATCGAGAAAGTCGCGCCACTGCGGCTCGCTGCGATCGACGCTTATGCTGATGAGCACGAACTTTTCCTTGTCCAGTTTTTTGTAAAGATGGGCGAGTTCCGGCGACGCCTCCTTGCATGGACCGCACCACGAAGCCCAGAAGTCAACGAGGATCACTCTCCCCCGGAGATCGTCGCTCGACACATACTCACCGGATGTCGAGGTGAACGTAAAATCCGGTGCGAAATTGTAGCGAGCGCGGCGAGGATTATCGATATATTTGCGGGCCTTCTCCGCGTCCGGTCCGTTGGGTGCAATGGCCAGGTAATTCTTCAATTCTGCGGCGCCATCACCCTCTTTGGATTCGCGCATCAGAACGACTCCGAGATTGAAATGGCTGATGGGAAGCGTCGCGTCTGCAGCGACCGCGTTGCGAAATTCCGCTTCGGCCTTCTGGAACTGCTCGCCCTGATGCTTCTCGTCGACGTGCTCTTCCATGATCGCCGGGGCACGAAGATTGTACGCTTGCGCCTTGATGCGCCCATTGGGCGCGACGGCGACCACCTGATCGCAGCTCTCGAGGACATTCTTCGTCGCCCCCAGTGCGTTGTACGCGGAGGCGAGTCCCCAATACGCGGCATAGGGTTTGGGGTTATTTGTCTTCAAGGCTTTCTTATATTCCTTGATCGCCTCGTCGTACTTTGCCGTATTTATCAGCTCGCGGCCCGCGTCGATTGCCTCTTTGTACGCGGGGTCTTCGGTCTGGGCGTGCACGATGGAAGAAAGAATGAACGGGGCAAGCAGAGCAAGCAAGGTACGGCGGCGCAAAAAAGGAGCAAAAGAGAATTTCATGGCGTGCCTCCAAGGCTGATCGGAGCTGCCATTCACGGCGGCGTATTCTAACGCTATGCGTTGCCAGCGCTGCGAGTTTTTTCCGCGCTGGGTTGACAAACGACGCTGGTAGCGCGCGCTCACGTCACTCGTCCACAGCGGCGTCCTCTGTTCCTATGATCGAATCTCCGGGAATTCCAGCTTGAGGCGCCTTTGACTCAGCCAACTGCTTTTCTGCGCTCTCCGTCGTTTCATTTTCTTCAGCCGCGAAGACCGATGCGCCATAATCACCCCGGAAACCGGCCTCAAAGGGTTCGAAAAGATCGCTGCGGCGGCCTTCTGGAGCAAAGTCACGGCGCCGCTTGGTGCTGCAAATAGGGTCTGCGGCTCGATCTCACGGTGCAGCCGATTCTCGCCTTTGGGCGATTCCCTTGGAGGTAACCCTCCGCAGTTGTTTCCTTCCCCGGGAGCCTTTGCTGAACTTCGCTGCGGGTGCTTGCCTGTTAGGGTCTGCCCGATCATGACTGCAAACACGCGCCGATATCTCCGAACTTTCGCGGTTGCGGGTTCTGCCTCGGATAAGCTATTACTAATAGAGTACTAAACGTCAATGGTACGAGATCAGCCAGATTCGTTCCCGGCTTCGCGCTCAACGGGATCGCTTCGAATATAATCGCGCACAAAAAGGTCCGCATAGTGGAAGCCGAACTAAAGATTGGGACAAGCGCATTCACCGCAGCAGGTTGGGACGCGACCGAGGATGGCCCAGGCGCTTTCTACCCGGCCGGCCTGCAGCCACGCGATTACCTGGGCTATTACACAACGAAATTCGACACCGTCGAGCTGGATTCAACGTTTTATCGCGCGCCCGCGGCCACCGTGGTGAAGGGATGGTACGAACGCACGCCCGCGAATTTCATCTTTGCGGCCAAGGTGCCGCAGGAGATCACGCACAAGAAAGTCCTGCGTGATTGCGATGTAGACTGCAAACAATTCTTCGCGGCGATGGATAATTTGAAGGAAAAACTCGGCCCACTGCTCTTTCAGTTCGGCTACTTCAATAAAACGGCGTTCAAAGGTGTAGATGAGTTTCTGGGCGTTCTCCTTCCCTTTCTGGACAAGCTGCCGCGCGATTACAGGTATGTCGTCGAGATCAGAAATAAATATTGGCTCGTGCCGAAATTTGTTGACGCCTTGCGGAAGCGCGGCATCGCGCTGGCCCTGATTGATCAGTCGTGGATGCTGGCGAAGCCAGCAGACTGGTTCGCCAAATTCGATTCCATCACTTCAGACTTCGCATACGTGCGTCTGCTTGGCGATAGAAAAGGGATCGAGCAGCAAACAAAGGTGTGGAACAAACTGATCGTGGATCGCGCGCCGCAGGTGGCAGATTGGGTCAAGACCTGCCGTCAGATCGTCCAGCGCGGCACGAAAACTTACGTGTACGTGAACAATCACTACGCCGGATTCGCGCCCGGCACGGTAGAGATGTTCAAAAAGCTGTGGGATGAGAGCGGCAGCTAGCCGAAGCGGCACATGGACCCACAAATCGCCTGCTCGACCGATCTGCGATGGCTACTTTCGCGCGCGAAACGCAAAAGCCAGAACGCCGAAGACTAGAGCGATCCACAGCACGGCGCTCGTAAGTATGGCGGCGTTCGCACCGGGGTCATAGCCGCCGAACGGAACGCTATAAAAATGCCCTCCACCTTCGAGCGGGGCTGCGATCATGCTCGCGATGATGTAAACGAGCACACCAACAGGCAACGAAATGCAGGCGATTCCGACGTATCGCTTCCAAGCCACCGCCCTCGACGATTTGCGCGCCAAAAGCAATATGCCGCACACGGCCAGCGCGAGCGGCACATATTCAACGATGAAATTCGCCAGCAGGATTCGGAACATGTTCGCGAATTATGTACACGAGCGCGCCGTTCTCAAGCGGCATTTTGTCTCTCCGGTGTAAACGGCCGAACGGGACGAACGCTACTTCGACGGATCGATCACCTTAAACGAATCGACGAACTTCCGAGCTTCGGCCGGATCAGAGACCATGGGACCAAACATCGCAAACACGGCATATGCGTAATGTCGCCCCCAGTAAAGATCGCCCGTCATGGTCATGTTCACGTTGTTGATCACGCAGTTCAGCCGGTAGGCATGCCCCACGAGTCCCTGCACGTCGGGCGAAGCAGCAAATTCCGCCAGCACGCTGCAAGTGGGAACACTTTTCAGGAACATATCCCTGTATAACTGAAACGTCTGTTCGTCGACCGGCTGAGCCTCCGCATTGCGGACGTAAACCACCGTGTAGGCGACTCCATCGTCCGCAAGCGCCTGGATCGTGTTGCTCACTTGCCCTTGGTTTGCCGCATTCGGAGTGATCTTGGGCTGAATAGGCATCAGCGCCGTAAAATTGCCGTCCGAATTCCCATACGCGATCCATCC
>DASTCZ010000357.1:0-5484 GCA_035710585.1 Candidatus Acidiferrales bacterium
TTCAACCGGTTCGCTTTCGGTGCCAGGCGCAGGCGGGACCGGCGATTTTGGTTCGCGGTACGCGTGGTATGTGGATGCGGTGCGCAACCGCATCAGCAGCAATTGGCTGCAAAGTTTGATCGATCCCTCGATTCGCTACGCTCCGCGGGTGGTCGTCACGTTCACGATCCTGCGCAACGGCTCGATTACGAACATCCTATTTACGCAGCGCAGCGGCTACACAGCAGTCGATAATTCCGCGCTGCGGGCGCTGCAGGCTTCAAGCCCGTTCCAGGCGTTGCCCGGCGATTATTCGGGGCAATCGATCAACGTCGAGTTTTGGTTCGATTTCAAGCGATAAGTCTTCGTTGTGTGGATGTCGGGGGAAAATTTGCAAACACTGATCAGGAAGAGTATCTACGCAGTTTTGGTTGCGGCATGTCTCTTCGCGCTTCCGCAGATTGCCGGCGCGCAGGATTGGATCAAGACGGGCACGGGACTCGGGGTGCAGAAGGTGCGCGTCGCGGTGGCGCCATTCGTGCCGCAAGCTTCTTCGCCGCAACCGGCCGCGCAGGAATTCAGCGATATTGTACGCGGCGACCTGGAATACAGCGGAATTGTCGATTCGGTGAGCCCGAGTTTCCTGCCGACCGAGCCGGTCTCGCAGCCCTCTCAACTGAATTACCAGACGTGGAGCGGAAATCCGGCGAATGCTCAGTACGTTGCGTTTGGAAACCTCAACGCCACAGCCGCGGATTTGAACGTGTCGGCGTGGTTTTACGACGTTCGCTCGTCGAACACACCCGCGGTTATTTCCAAAATTTACCGCGGGCAAATGAACGATTCACAAGTCCGGCTCTACGCTCACCAGTTTGCCGACGAAATCATTCGGCAATTGAGCGGCGGCGTGCCGGGCATATCGACCACTCAAATCGCGTTCGTCAGCAACCGCAGCGGAAATAAGGAAATCTGGCTGATGGATTACGATGGCGGCAATCAGCACCAACTTACTTTTATGAAGACGATTTCGCTGACGCCGCGATGGGCGCCGGATAATTCACGCATCGCGTTCACGTGCTACGTTCCCGGACGCAACAACGTGGTGAGCGCGCAGATTTGCATGTACTCGCTGCTCGCAAACCGCTCGCTTTCCTGGCCGCGTTGGAGTGGCACGAACAGTTCCCCTTCGTGGTCGCCGGACGGCAGCCAGGTGATGTTCATGTCCAGCATGCAGGGAAACCCCGAGCTGTATGTATCCGACGCCAACGGCAATCGTCCGAAGCGCCTGACGACTTCCGTCGGTGTGAATACTTCGCCCGCCTGGAATCCCAAGACGGGACAGCAGGTTGTTTTCGTCAGCGACCGGGCCGGCACTCCGCAGCTTTACATGATGGACGCCGCCGGCGGAGACGTTTCGCGGATCGATCTCGGCGACAAAGGCTACGTGATCGATCCGGCGTGGTCGCCCAATGGACAACTGCTGGCATTCAGTTGGCGGCGCCCGGATGGAAATTACGACATCTACTTATATGACGTCGGTACGCATGAGCTGGCGCAACTGACGCGCGACGCGGGACGCAACGAACGGCCATCATGGGCGCCTGACGGGCGGCATCTTGTGTTTGAAAGCACGCGCACCGGCTCGCGAGAGATTTGGACGATTCTGGCGGACGGTTCGCAGCCACGTCAGCTCACGCGCCAGGGCACGAACGAGTCGCCCAACTGGTCGAACCCGCGTTAACAAATAGACACGCGGTGAATTTCGCGCGGTGCAGCGGGTTTCGTGCTGGTTTTTGCGGTGATACGATACCCGGGTCTTTTTATTGTGTCGGGTTCCTCATTTTCGCAGTCCGCATTTAAGGAAGTGAATACAAACAGGAGGAATTGAAATGCAAAACCGCTCGTTCGGCAGGTCCGCCCAACTCTGCCTGCTGGCGATGGCGTTTATTGCTGGTGGATGTCATCACAAGACGAACACGGCGCCGCCGCCCACACCGCAGCCGCAACCGCAGCCCGCGGCGCGCCCCACGGTCACGCTGCAGGCCAACCCTACAACGATTGAGAAGGGTCAAAGCTCGACGCTGACCTGGTCGTCCACGAATGCGACGTCTTTGACGCTCGCGCCGGGAGTCGGCAGCATCGCGCCGGAAGGCTCGACGCAAGTTTCCCCGGCGGAATCGACGACCTACACGATTACCGCTACCGGGCCCGGCGGCGACACCGAGCAAACCGTGCGCGTGACTGTGGGAGCGGCAGCACCACCTCCGACGGAGCAGCCTGCAGCCGTGTCTGCCTCGGAATTGTTTAATCGTGAGATGCAGGACGTCTATTTCGACCTCGATCACTCGGATATTCGCGCCGACTCGAAGGATACGCTGGCGAAAGCTGCTCAATACCTTCGCACCTATCCGAGCGTGAAAGTGGTGATCGAGGGCGATTGCGATGAGCGCGGTTCCACCGAATACAACCTCGGGCTCGGGCAGCGCCGCGCGGACGCGGTGAAGCAGTTCCTCTCCGGGCTGGGAATTTCCGGCGACCGGTTCCAGACCGTCAGCTACGGGAAGGAAAAGCCGGTTTGCAACGAGCACACCGAGGAATGCTGGCAGCGGAATCGCCGCGCTCATTTCTCGCCCGCTCAATAGCTCGGAGCGTTCGTTTTTGCGATGAATCGACGGCGCTTCCATCAGGCGGACGGCGCCGCCGGTTTACGCATCGAATAGTGAAAGCGCACCTGAACGGAGTTCGGTGTGGCGCCAGGAGGTCTAACCGTGCGGAAACAGTGGATGCTTAACTTCGGAGCGGCCGTTGTGGCGGGCGCCATCGGCGGCGCGCTGATCTCGCCGCAGCCATTGGGAGCGGTGGCGAAAGAGATCATGGAATTGCTGTCGGGGGTTACTTCCCTGCAGCAAGGCCAGCGCGACATGCAGAGTTCGATCGATACGCACAGCGCCGAAATTCGCACGCTGATTCAGCAGCAATCGGACAGCACCGCCAAACTGAACTCTAGCATCAGCGCGATGCAAAAGAGCGTTCAGGACATGGAGGCAAATAGCGGATCGACACTCAACAACGTGAACACGAGCGTGCAGGGCGTGTCCGACAATATGACCGAGTTGCAGGGGCGGCTCTCCAAGTTGAGCCAGCAGGTGACCGAAATCCAGAACTCGCTGCAGAATCTCGATTCCAAGGTCGCGGGGCTGCAGTCCGCGGCGCCGAATCCCGGGACCAATGGTCCGGGATCGACGAATCCCCCTGCGGGCAACGCGGATTCGAACAATTCGGGTTCTGCGCCGACCGCGCCTCTTCCCGGCGGCGGCAGCGCCAATTCAACGATTCCGTCCGGCGAAATGCTCTACGGAAACGCGATCAACGACATTCGCACGGCAAAATACGATCTGGCGCAGCAGGAATGCCGCGACTATTTGAAGTACTACCCGAACGGTCCGTACGTCTCGAACGCGTATTTTTATCTCGGTGACATCGCACGCGTGCAGCAGCGCTATGACGAGGCGATCGACAACTACTCGACCGTGATCCAGAAATATCCTGACAGTTTCAAGCTGCCTCAGGCTCTCTACTATCGAGGCACAACCTATTTAGCCGTTGGACGGAAGGCTCCGGCAGTGGCCGATTTTCAATCCGTGATCCGCAAATTTCCGCGCAGCCCTGAGGACAATCTGGCACGCAACAAACTGAAAGAACTCAACGTCGCAGTGACACCTGCCGCGAAACACTAATCCTTCCCCGCGCGACTGACCGCAGCAAGCGCGGAAATTGTGCCGCTTTGCGCTTCCCTCCTCTGCATGCTATCTTGCGGCAGTTAACACATCGCAAGCAGTAACTCGGAGAGAATCATGTCTGTCAACAAAGCGATTCTCGTCGGCCGGCTTGGCCGCGACCCCGAAACGCGCTACACCGGCGGCGGCCAGGCGGTCTGCAACTTCACCATGGCCACGGATGAAACGTATAAGGATCGCAGCGGCGAGCGCCAGAAGCGCACCGAATGGCACCGCATCGTGCTGTGGGGAAAACTCGCTGAAATCGCGCAGCAATATCTGAAAAAAGGGACGCTCGTCTACATCGAAGGCCGCATTCAGACGCGGCAGTGGGACGACAAAAATACAGGCACGAAGAAAACGAGCACGGAAATCGTCGCGAACAGCATGAAAATGCTCGGGTCGCGCGGCGACGCCAGCGGAGGGGGGGGCGGTTCGATGGGCGCGCCTGGCGGCCACACCTCTCCCGACACCGATTTCGCGGGCAGCCAGGATGATTCGGCGCCGAGCGGCCCGGAAATCTCGGACGAAGATATTCCCTTCTAGATTGATTTTTCTGAGTTTCGAAACCGCGAGACGCTGTGAGGATTATGCGCTGGCTGGCGTTTCCGGTGCAGGTGCCGGCGGCTCATCATCATCCGAACCGACTTCCGGTAGGGTGGGCAAAACTTCCGCTGCAACCAATCGATCGGTGACGGGTACGTCTTTCTTCACCTTGCCGTCGCGGAATTCGATGATGCGCTTTGCGTACCGCGCAATATCCGGCTCGTGCGTCACGAGGATGACGGTGATTCCCTGCTCGCCATTGAGCCGCTGCATGATGTCCATGATTTCCACGGATGTACGGCTGTCGAGGTTTCCGGTGGGCTCGTCTGCCAGAAGAATGGCCGGCCGATTCACCAGCGCACGCGCGATGGCGACGCGCTGCTGCTGTCCTCCAGAGAGTTGCGCGGGGTGATGGTGGGCGCGTTCGGAAAGGCCGACGCGCTCGAGAGCGTCGTTGGCGCGGCGCTCGCGCTCTTCCGGCGGAATCCCCGCATAGATTGTGGGCAGCTCCACGTTTTCAAGGGCGGATGTACGTGCAAGCAGGTTGAACTGCTGAAAGACGAACCCGAGTTTTCGATTCCGCGTGCGCGCCAGCTCTGTTTTGGACATTCCGGAAACGTCCACGCCATCCAGATAAAAATGTCCGCGCGTGGGACGATCGAGGCAGCCGAGAATGTTCATCAGAGTCGATTTACCCGAGCCGGACGCGCCCATGATGGCGACAAATTCGCCAACGAAAATCTCGAGCGACACGCCGCGCAACGCGTGCACCTGAACTTCTCCTAAGTCGTAGGTCTTGTGCACGCCGTCGAGACGGATCACCGCCTGTCCGGGCTTTGCTATTTCGGCCGGATTTTCCATCGTCGCTTGCGCTCGCTCCGCCATGCTCACCCCGCTCGATCGCTTGCAGTCCGCTGCGGTGAGTTGGCCAAATTATCCCAGGCCAACTCTCTGCACAAATGAATTCTGCGGGAACTCCCTACTGATTTTGACTCTGCGTCCGCTTCTTGCGGTCCTCGTCCCACTTGCGCAGCTGCTCTTCGAATTTCGGCAATTGATCCGGCGTCAAGATCGCGCGGATCTGCTCGCGGCCCTTTTGGCGCACGGCGTCAGCCTTCGAGGACTCCTCATCGTGAATCGATTTATACCCGGCGCCAGTTTGCTCCAGAATCGCCCGGAGCTG
>DASTCZ010000358.1:0-4511 GCA_035710585.1 Candidatus Acidiferrales bacterium
AAACAACTTCTCAATATCGTGGGCCGCGACACGATGCTGCAGCAAACCGCCGCGCGGCTGAAGCCGCTCTTCCGCGATAAGCAACTCTGGATCGTCACGAACGCCGAGCAAGTCGCCCAGGTAAAATCGCAGCTCTCAAAAATTCCGCGCTCGCAAATCCTTTCCGAGCCCATGGGACGGAACACCGCCGCGGCCATCGCGCTGGCTGCATTTAACATTCGCCATGCGACGAAAAAATCCGCAGGCGACGCCCTGATGGCTGTCTTGCCCGCCGATCACTTCATCGCCGATTCCGCCGCCTACCGAAGAATCGTCTCCGCAGCTCTCGAAGTTGCGTCGGCCCTGGGGCAAATGGTCGTGCTCGGCATTCCGCCCGCATTTCCTGAAACTGGCTTCGGCTACATCGAGCGCGGCGCCGCGACTCATGCTGCGCCGAAGACTTCCGCCGCCGATGTCTTCGACGTTGAGCGCTTCACCGAGAAACCGCCGCTTGAGACCGCACGCGAGTACGTCTCCTCGGGAAAATATTTTTGGAATGCCGGAATGTTTTTCTGGCGCGTCTCCACGTTTCTCGATAACTTGCAGCGATTCCTTCCTAAGACTTATGAAGCGCTCGCCGCTCTCGAAAAAACAATCGGCACACGGCGGTACCCCGCGACCCTCAAGCGAATCTACGCCTCGCTCCAAAACATATCAGTCGATTACGCAATCCTCGAGCCTGCGACAAAACAGTCTGGCCCACGCTCCGTTTCCGTGATTCCCGCCACGATCGGGTGGAGCGACATCGGCTCCTGGGACGCCGTTTATCAGCTCCTCGCAAAAGCCCCCGGCGAAAATGTCTCTACAACTGACCACGTCACCATCGGCGCCGAAGGAAACTTCATCTGGGCCCCCAAAAACTTTGTCGCCGCCGTCGGCGTGAATAATCTCGCGATCATTGAAACCGCCGACGCGCTCCTCGTCTGCGCTCGCGAGCGCGCCCAGGAAGTCGGCCAGGTCGTCAAATGGCTCGAGGAGCGCAAGCGCCGCGATCTACTCTGAAGACCGCCTCACAGAAATTGCTGCGCTGGCAGGCAAGTTTCCGGCGCTCGGCCATCCGATACGCCCAGCTCCCTGATTTTTGAAGAGATTTATTCGTTGCGTATACTCTTTGCAGGTCTGGACGAATGACCGAAATCAAATTTGGCACCGATGGCTGGCGCGGCGTAATCGCCGAAGACTTTACCTACGCAAACGTCCGCATCGTTTCCACCGCCATCGCTCGATACATCGTCCGCGCCGAAGACGCCCGCAAGGGCGTCATCATCGGCTACGACAATCGTTTCGGCTCCGAGAATTTCGCCCGCATCGCCGCGGAAACGATTGCCTCGTCCGGCACTCCAGTCTGGCTCGCGAACGAGCCCTGCCCCACTCCGGCGATCTCGCTCCTCGTTCGCCAACGCGGCGCCGCCGGCGGCATGGTCATCACCGCGAGCCACAATCCCGCGCGCTGGAACGGAATCAAATTCAAAGCCAGCTACGGCAGCTCCGCTCTGCCCTCGATCGTTTCGCAAATCGAAAAAGAGTTGAACATCGTCCTTCGCGATGGCGCCAAGCCACTCCCGCCGCGCCCCGAGCTGATTCAGACGCTCGACGTCCGCACGCCCTACCTCGCGACGATCGAAAAACTCGTCGATTGGGACCGCATCGCCTCGCATCCGCTCCGCCTCATCGTCGATCCCATGCACGGCGCCGCCCGCGGTTTGCTGCGCGAACTTCTCGTTCGCCACGGCATCGCCTGCGACGAGATTCGCGGCACGCGCGATCCGCTCTTTGGCGGCGTCAATCCCGAGCCCATCGAACCGCACATCGCCGCGCTGCAAAACGCCGTCCGCGAAGGCTGCTACGACGCGGGTCTCGCCGCCGATGGCGATGGCGATCGCATCGGCGCGGTCGATCGCGAAGGCAACTTCGTCACGCCGCACCAGGTCTTTTCGCTGATGGTGTGGCATCTCGCCGGCACTCGCAAGCTCTCCGGCGACATCGCGAAAACTTTCTCCTCCACAAAAATGATCGACAAGCTCGCCGCGAAACTCGGCCGAAAGGTGCACGAAGTTCCCATCGGCTTCAAATACATTTGCGAACTCATGCTCGAGCGCGACATTCTCCTCGGCGGCGAAGAATCCGGCGGCATCGGCACCAAACTTTATCTTCCCGAGCGCGACGCCACCGTCACCGCTCTCTTTCTCGTGGAGCTGATGGCCTGGCACAAAAAAGGCCTCGGCGAACTCGTCGCGCAGCTTCACTCCGAATTCGGCGAACACCATTATGGCCGCATCGATCTCGAGCTGAAGCCTGGCCAGAAGGAACGCGCCATCGAACGCTTCACCGCTCCCGGCCTCGATCGCTATCTCGATTTCCGCGTGACGGGCCGCGAAAATATCGATGGCGCAAAAATTTATCTCGAAGGCGCCGGCTGGCTCCTCGTTCGCGCTTCCGGCACCGAACCGATGCTCCGCCTCTATTCCGAAACGCCAAAACCCGAGCTCACTCGCCGCATCCTCGACGAAACCGCCGCATTCGTGCAAAATCTGTAGGCTTCGCCGCGCGCGGCTGGCGAAGCTGCGCTGATCGCGCTCAGTTTTCTGAAGATCGGAGTTTTTCGTGAAGCGACGTCTTTACCAAGTGGATGTGTTCACGCGCACGCCCTTCGCCGGCAATCCGCTCGCCGTCGTCACCGATGGCGACGGCCTTTCCTCCGCCCGCATGCTCGATATCGCTCGCGAAATGAATCTCAGCGAGACCGTCTTCGTCCAGAAGCCCACGAATGCCCAAGCTCTCGCCCGCCTGCGAATTTTCACCACGCAGAGCGAATTGCGCCTCGCCGGACATCCCGTGATCGGCACCTGGTTTTTGCTCGCGCAACTCGGCGTCGTTCCCGCGCAGAGCGGCCCCGTTCACATCACGCAGCAAACGGGCGCCGGCCTTCTTCCCATCGAAATAAATTTTCGCGATGGCCGCCCCGAGCGCGTCACCATGCAGCAAATTCCCGCGCAATTTCGCAGAGACAAGATCTCTCGGCTCAATCTCGCTCGCGCTCTCGGCCTCGACCCAGGCGATATCCTCCACGATCTCGCGCTCGAATCCGTCTCCACCGGAATTTTCAACTTGATGGTGCCCATCGCCAAGCGCGCCACGCTCGCGCGCATCTCCGCCGATCCGCGCGCTCTCCGCGAAGCGCTGCACGGCGCGGACACCGTCGCCTACTGCTTCGCGATGGGAAAACGCGGCGAAGCCTTCTCGCGCGGCATGCTCACATGGGATTTATACGAAGATCCTGCGACGGGCTCAGCCGCCGGTTCGCTCGGCGCTTACCTGGTGCGTTACGGCAGGCACGAAGCCGGCCGCCCGCTCCGCGTTCTTCAGGGAGTTGAAATGGATCGCCCCAGCGAAATCGACGTCATCGTCGAAGAGCGCCGCGGCAAATTTGTTCCGCGCGTCAGCGGAGCGGCCGTCCTCGTTTTCGAAGGTTCCATCGACGCCTGAAATCGCCGCGCGGCCCGCGCCTAACCCTTTTTTGCCGCCGCGGCTTGCTGTTCCTTCGCGATCGAATCCAGCACCGCGTTGATGAATCCAAACGAAGTTTCCGCCGAATAGATTTTCGCCAGATCCACCGCCTGCGTGATTGCCACCTTCGGCGGCGTCCCTTCGCCCCTCAGTTCCCACACCGCTAGTCTCAGAATCGCCCGGTCAATCGCCGGAATCCGTCCCAATTCCCAGTCGTCGGAATGCTTCGCCAGCAGTGCATCGATGCTTTCGCTCTGTCCCACCGCGCCTTCAAATAGTTGGTTCGCGAATTTCTGCACGATTTGCGAGGCGCTGGTATGTTTCCAGAAGCTCGACTCGATTTTCGCCGCCGATTCGTGGCGCATTTCCCACTGAAAGAGCATTTGCGCGGCGTATTCCCGTGATCGTTGGCGGACGGGCATGAATTATTTCCGGCCGCGCGCTTTCGATTTCGCACGGTCCTTCTTCGGCGCGGCTGATGCGGCGATCACCTTGCGAGGATTGCGCCGCATGAAAGTCGCCATCTCGATCGCCGCCAATCCGGCGTCATATCCCTTGTTTCCAAGTTTTCCGCCGGAGCGCTCCAGTGCCTGGTCGTCCGACTCACAGGTCAGCACGCAAAAAATGATCGGCACGCCCGTGTCGAGCTGCGCCAGCTGCACTCCGCGCGCAACCTCCGAGCAGACATAGTTGTAGTGGTCCGTTTCTCCGCGCAGCACGCAGCCAATCGCGATCACAGCGTCTACCTTCTTCGCCTCGGCCAGCCGCTTCGCTGTCAGCGGAATCTCAAATGCTCCCGGCACGTCCACGATATCCATCTGCGCGTCCGTCGCGCCCGCGGTCTTCAACGCTTCAAGTGCGCCCTTGCGCAGCCGGTCGGTGATCCTCGCATTAAATCGGCTGACCACCACGCCGATGCGTAGTCCCGCGGCGCTGAGCTTCGGCCCGGGCTTCGCTTCTGAATT
>DASTCZ010000359.1:0-5786 GCA_035710585.1 Candidatus Acidiferrales bacterium
GTCGGTCGGCCCCAGCGCGTTCAGAGTCTGTCCGCCGTTGGGATTAAACGTAAAAAGCGGCGTAACGCTGCCGTCCTTCTTCGATTTCTGGAAATAGCCGACTTTCTGAATCAGCGGCTTCCGGAAAAAATTGTGCAGCGAATGCACCCCCGCCACGACCGGCGTCAGTGCCGCGGGAATTTGCGGATCAGACGCGTTCGCCCAGTGCTCTTCGCCATTCACTACGAATCTGTGGATCTCGGTGTGAAACGCGCCTTTCACTTGGCTCGCGTTGCCGGAGAATTCGATCATCGTCTTCCCGGCCGTCACCTTCGTCACCTGGAAGCCGTGCGAGCCCAGCCAGCTCGTCACCGTCTGAATGTCCGCGTCCGAAGGCCCGAATTGCGCCCCAAATTGCGCAGGCGTCAGCCACTTCTGATAATTCGGCGAGCCTTTCGTCTGCTGCTGCTCCATCAATTGCTGCAGCGCCTTTTCCTGCTCCGGGCTGCGCTTCAGCAGCAGCATCATGCGGTTCAGCTCCAAATCCGCGGGCGCCGCGCCGTGATCGAACTCCGCTTTCGCCATCGGGTGCACGTTCCCGCGCAGCGTCGTCATCTGGCGTTCATCGATTTTCTGCGTGATGCGCTGGCGAATGCTCGCGTCTTGTGCGTGCGCCATCGAAGCGCAACTCAAAAAAATCACCGGCAGAATTGCGGCGCGCGCGATCCGAAGCGGCAACGAATTCCCCGCCTTCGCGATGCGCGCTGCGATGTTTCTATGATTCCGAACAGAAGTACCCGTCGCCCGTGGCGTCATTCAGCACCCCAACGAGATAAACTTTAAGTTGTCTAAATGTATTCCGCGATCCGGCAATCGTTTCCCGTTGTGCGTGGCGCGGCTTGGCTGGGCGCCGCAGCCGGATTCGCAGGATGCTCGGCCGCACAAACTTGTTTTATCGTTCCACTCTTGCCCGCTACTCTGCCCCGCTACAAAGATGCGTCCGTAATCACGCAGGTTGCTCAGGTTGATATTCCCGCTTCGATGAAGCTCTGCGCTGCCGCCGCGCGCGAGTTTTCCGGATGGAAACAGATGGAATTCGAGCGGCCACACGTCCGCACCGATACTAACCCCGCGTACAGGAAAAGTTGCTGGCTAGCTTTCGAGCGGTTTCCAATTGGTGGGGGGAAAGGAAATGTGCCAGAAATCCCCTTCGGAGGTGTCGAACTCCACCGGCACCAGAAACCCTTCCGGCGAGGATTGCGGCGGCCGCGTCACGCGCGCAGCCCGGAGCTCATGCGTGGCGCGGTGCTCGATCTCCAGCAGCGTACCCACCGCCACGTTTTGCGGCGAGCAGATCATCGCGCCGTGAGCGTTCACCACCAGCGTGTGCGCCTCAATCGAAATTTTCTTCCCTTTATCGGTCAGGTGCAGGTTTACGCCTACGCGCAGCATCACTCGCTGGCTTCTCCGGCGGATTTCGGGAGTCTCAAGTGCGCCTCCCTGCGCTGAACTCGTCTTCAGCGGGTTCAAAGTTCCAGCCCCCAGAAATCCATCTCCGGCTCGATCAACTCAAGCCCGTATTCCCACCCCTCCACCCGTTGATTCCCCTTCCACACGACCACGGCGGGATTGGCTCGTTCATTCGCATGATTCTGGATTTCCAGTTGCTGCTGCACGGAAAATTCCTGCGGGATCACCGCCAGGCACCCATAGGGTCCCACGACGCGCGTAAATGCTTCCATCTTCCGCGGATTTCCAGCCGCGTCCCATAACACCGACATCGGCACGCGCGAATTCACGCGCACGCCGCGCCGCTTGCGTTGGAGTTTTGCATCGACCGCAACTTCCCGGGAAAGATTCACGCTCACGTCCACGCGGAAATACACTACTCCGCTGATCGCAGACTATAGAAGACCAATTTGCGCTGGGTCAATAGTACTAAAACTCTCAATTGACTAGCCCTAACGCTTGTAATTGTAATGAGATACAGGCGGTGCAGAGGCTTCGCCTTGTGTTTCAAGCGGAAACAATTCCTCGCAGCCAGATTCGCGCGAGTTCCGCTGCAGCCGCGGCGTCATCGAACTTCTGATATTTCGCCGCGCCGAAAAGTTCCTGCATGATGTGGTGGTAGTAGACCATGCTCACAAATGCGCGCGCCGCGAGCAGTGCATCGAGTTGCCGGAAAGCGCCCGCCGCGATGCGCGAACGGATATATGCCGCCAGCACTTCGCAATATGACGCAACATACGTCTTGAAAAAACGGCTGCTCAAGCTGTGCCGCTCGAGCGCGCTATAAAAGAGCAGCCGTCCGAGCCCGTGGTCCTTCTTCGAGCGCCGCAAAATCCCCTCCGCAATCGACGCAAAAATCCGCTCCTCGTCCGCGGAGGACGGCGCTCCATCCGCGCGCGCCGCAGCAATTGATTCCAGCTCGTGCCGCCCGGGAGACGCACGGCACATGTCGTCGATCACTGACCAGTACAGGTCCTCTTTGCTTTTAAAATAGCGGAAAAGGATCGCCTCGTTTACTCCGGCTCGGTCCGCGATCTGCCGCGTCGTGGTGCCGCGAAAGCCCCACCGCGAAAAAAGCTTCTGCGCGATTTTCAGGATTTGTTTGCGGCGCTCCGCGGCGGGAACGCGCTTTGCATGCTGAGCCATGTAAGCGTCCGCTTACTGTTTATTCGATAGCCGCCGCTGTGTCAACCGTGCTTTTCAAACGTGTGCAGATTTCCCGAATCGCAGCCAGGCGCCGCGCGCCGCCCCCCGCAACGCTGCGCTGTCGTTGAGGATCACCCGCACCGGCGCCGCCTCCAGTAGCGGCCGCATTCTCCCCTTCGCCAGAAACGCATCAACGAAAGCTCCGTCGCGCAGCTTCGGCAATATCCGGGGTGGAATACCGCCACCAAGGTAAACACCTCCAGCCGCCAGGATGTTCAACGCAAAATTGCCGCATTCCGCGCCAAAGCACTGCACGAAAAGATCAAGCGCGCTCGACGCAATTCCCGCTGTTCCGCTCATCGCCGATTTCGAAATTGCCGCGGCGGCATCACCCGCCTTCATCGCCTGGGCCAATTCCTCCGGCACTTCCACGCCCTTCGCATCGCGGAAGAACTCGAAAAGATTCACCAGTCCCGGCCCGGAAAGAATTCGCTCGCAGCTCACATGTCCGTAGCGCTTCGCCAGGAATGCATAAAGCTCGGCCTGCAATTCATTCTCCGGCGCAAAACTCGTATGCCCGCCCTCCGTCGCAAACGGATGATGGTCCGCCCCATCGAAATACATCCCCGCTTTGCCCAGTCCCGTCCCCGGCGAAACGATCGCTACATTCCCCTTCGCCCCCGCCGCCCCCGCCGCCCCCGGATATATGACCGCGAAATCCTCCGGCCCGAGCGTCGCGATTCCATACGCATTGGCCTCCAGATCATTCAGCAGCGCAACGTTCTGTATCCCGATCCGCCCGATGATCACCTTTGTGTCGATGATCCACGGAAGATTCGTCGCCACGCAGCGCCCGTCGCGGATCGGGCCCGCGATGCCGACCGCGGCGGATTCCAGCTTTGCCGGGTGCGCCTTCAGAAAAATGTCGATGATATCTTCGAGGCTTTTGTATTTCGCGCTGGGGTAGATTTCTTCGACGCTCGACGCAAATTTCCCGTCGCGAACTTCGAAAAGCGCCAGCCGAGTGTGTGTTCCCCCGACGTCGCCTGCGAGGATCATTCCAGCGTCACACGTTCCGCCAGTGGCGGCCGTCTCGCTCAATCAGTTCGTCTGATTCCTTCGGGCCCCACGTTCCCGCGCCATAATTCGCAAAATTCCTCGGCGTAAGCGCCGCCCACACGTCCAGCACCGGCTGCACCACGCCCCATGCGACCTCCACCGTATCCGCGCGCTGGAAAAGCGTCGCGTCTCCGATCATCGCTTCATAAAGCAGCCGCTCGTAGCCCGTGCTCGGACTCTCTTTGAAATAGTCCGCGTACTTGAAATCCATATTCACCGGCTCGAGCTTCACGATCGGCCCCGGCACCTTTGCTTCGAATTCCATCGAAATGCCTTCTTTGGGCTGAATGTGCAGCACCAGCCGGTTGCGCGAGAGGTGCTCCACGGCTGTTTGCTGGAATAGCATCAACGGCACTCGCCGGAACTGGATCACCACTTCCGTGATGCGCTCCTTCAGCCGCTTTCCCGTCCGCACGTAAAACGGCACGTCCGCCCAGCGCCAGTTTTCGATCGCCAGCTTCATCGCGACGAACGTCTCCGTCGCCGATTTCGCATTCACGCGCGGCTCGCTGCGGTACGAGCCAACCTTCTTCCCTTCCTCGTTCCCTTCGCCGTACTGTCCGCGCACCGCTCGCGTCAACACTTCCTGCTCCGTCAAAGGAGGAATCGCGCGCAACACTTTCGTCTGTTCGTCGCGCACCACGTTCGCATCGAACGAACTTGGCGGCTCCATCGCCGTCAGCGTAATCAGCTGAAAAATGTGATTCGGCACCATGTCGCGCAGCGCGCCGGCCTGGTCGTAATACCCGCCGCGCATCTCCACGCCCACCGATTCCGCTACTGTGATCTGCACGTGATCGATGTAGCGCCGGTTCCATATCGGTTCGTACACGGCGTTCGCAAAACGCATCGCCAGTATGTTCTGTACCGTTTCCTTGCCAAGGTAATGATCGATGCGGAAAATCTGGCCCTCGTGCAGCTCGTTCTGAAGTTCGCAATTCAACGCCTTCGCCGATGGCAAATCGTGTCCAAAGGGCTTTTCCACCACCACGCGCCGCCACTTCCCGCCGGACTCGTCCACTAGGCCCACTTCGCTCAGACGTTTCACTACTGTCCCGAAAAATTCCGGAGCGATCGCAAGATAGTGCAGATAATTCCCTTCCGTCCCGCGCTCCTGGTCGGTCTTTTCGAGCAGCTCCTTCAGCTGTTTGAACGCGTTCGGGTCGTTGAAATCTCCTTTGAAGAAATATGTCCGCTCGAGCAGCCACGACCTTACGTTCGCATCCACTCCGCCCGGCTCGAATTCCTGCAAGGACTCCGTCATTTTCGTGCGGTAGTCCTCGTGGCCCCACTCCGAGCGCCCAAATCCCACCATCGCGAATTTTTCAGGCAGCAATTTCTGCAATGCAAGGTTGTAGAGCGCCGGCAGCAACTTCCGCTGCGTCAAATCTCCGCCCGCGCCAAACACAACCATGATGCACGGCCCGCTCGGTTCGCCGGGTCTGGGCTTCGAATGGTTGTTCGGTTCATCCGCCATGTGAGGAACTCTCCATTGCCGCAATCTACTTGAATTGAATTCTCGCGTCGGCCTGCGAGGCCACTTATTTCGCCACCGCTTGCTCGATGTGTCCGCCAAATTTCTGCCGCATCGCGGAAAGCAGCTTCTCCGCGAACGTATGCTGCTGCCGCGATCGGAACCGCGTGAAAAGCGCTGACGTGATCACTTCCGCCGGCACCGCTTCCGCCACTGCCGCTTCCACCGTCCAGCGCCCCTCGCCCGAATCCGCCACGTTGCCGGTGTAATTCGCCAGCGTCGCACTCTCCGCCAGCGCCATCGCCGTCAAATCCAGCAGCCACGAACTCACCACGCTGCCGCGCCGCCAAACCTCGGCGATATCTTCGAGCTTCAACGTGTATTGGATCTCCGGCGGCAGCGATTTCGAATCCGCGTTCTTCAAAATATCGAACCCCTCCGCATATGCCTGCATCAATCCGTATTCGATGCCATTGTGAATCATCTTCACGAAATGGCCCGATCCCGAAGGTCCACAGTACACATAGCCTTCTTCCGCCGTGCCGCTTATTTTTTCTCT
>DASTCZ010000360.1:0-7942 GCA_035710585.1 Candidatus Acidiferrales bacterium
TTATCAGAAAACCGGCGCGGTGTGCGGAATCCAGCTGCCGGCGGGATTGAAAGAGTCGGCGCGGCTTCCGGAGCCGATCTTTACGCCTTCGACTAAGGCGACGACCGGCCACGACGAAAATATCAGCTTTGATGAGACGGTGTCGCGCGTGGGACGCCCGCTGGCGGAGCGGCTGCGCGACGTGAGCCTCGAGATTTACCGCCGCGGCGTGGCGTATGCGGAGCCCCGCGGCATCATCCTGGCGGACACGAAATTCGAGTTCGGCTTGCTCGGCGACGAGCTGATCTGGATCGACGAAGCGTTAACGCCCGATTCCTCGCGGTTCTGGCCGGCGGCGGGCTACGAAGCGGGGAAGGCGCAGCCTTCGTTTGACAAACAATATGTGCGCGATTACCTGGAAAGCATCGGGTGGAACAAGCAGCCCCCCGGTCCAAATCTTCCGGATGATGTGGTGGCGCGCACCCGGGCCAAGTATCGCGAAGCATACGCAAAACTGACGGGCCACGAACTCCCGTGAAATCGATCCGGGCGTTCCCTCATATTCCTGCGGAGCGTGAGCCGTGAAAGATCAACTGGAAGCGCTGGTCGGCCGAATGGTCGAGAGCGGAATTTTGTTTCCTGAAGCCGTGAATGAATTCGAGAAGAAATATATCAAGCGCGTGCTCGATCGCGTGAATGGCAATCAGTCGCGCGCCGCGCATGCACTGGGAATTCATCGCAATACGCTGAGCAGAAAGATCGATTTTTACAAACTCGACCATCGAGCGCGTCGCCGCACTCGTTAAGGATCGAGCAGAACCACAAGCCAGCGGCGCTTACAGATTTCTGAAATCGCAACCGTGAACGCCTATGCGGCGGGCGCGCCCTCGCTTCGACGAAAATAAAAAGGCCCCGATCTTTCGACCGGGGCCTTTGATTTTTTGCGGTTGCCGGTGTCGCGCTAGCGTTGCGGGCCGTGCTTCACCGGGCGCTTCTTTCCCTTTTCGTTGGGCGCCGGGATGTCTTCAGGGTTCACTTTGCCCTTCTCCCAGTGCAGCATAAAAGGATTCTGGTCGTAGCCGACGAGCGTTGCGTCAAATCGCAGCCCGTCATCCGGTTGCACTCGCTTCGCATCCGGCTGGTCGGCGATCTTTACGTCCATATCCGCAGCCTTGCAATTCTCGGTTTCGTCGGCGGTCGCGCCCATGCAGAGATGGAGCACGATGGCGTTGTCCGCCGGCGCATCGACGGAGATCACCTTGGCGACGACTTCCGGAAATTCGAGGCCGCAGGTGGCCAGCCACATGGTCTTGCCTTGATCGCCGCCGGCGCGCAACGCCGGAATGAAATTCGTCATGTCGTTCCGCGCTTTGCCGAGATCATCGGAAGTAGGCAACGCAAAGGTTGTGGGACGATCGGGCGTAGTGGCGGCCATCGTCACCATCTGAGTGAGTTCATCGTCCACGAGACTGTCGCAACCAAGCTGCTGATACTGCGCGATGCGATTCTTCAGATAGGTTTTCACCGTCGCGTCCGCGGGCGGCTTCAACAGCGAAATCGCGTGCGCGAGCGCCCACATGCCGTCAAGTGTTTGAGGCGGATTCTGCTGCAGAAGCGAAGTGCCGTAGCGGACCCAATTGGAGCCGTCACTCGCATCAAGCGCGATCAGATTCTTGTACGCAGTCGCGGACGCCGCCCAATCCTTCGCCTGATAAGCCGCCGTCGCGATCGCAGAACTCAAAATGCCGGTGAACTGTTTCTTGATCTTTCCGAAATCGTCGTCCGACATATTGGCGGGCTTCTGGACTTTGGGGAGATCGTTCAGAGCCTGTTGCGCGGAATCCGTCTCCGCTTTCAATGCCTCGGGACTGGAACACTGCGGCAGAGAGACGCATTGCAAGAACGCCTGCGCGCGAGCGGCGCGGGCCTGGAACATGGAATTCGCGTCAAGGTTCGGCAGCGCCAGAAGCTTATCGATGTACTTGATCTCGTTCGGAAAATCCTTGAGCGCCGTGTAGGCTGTAACATAGTCGTTGTACACGTAGGGATTCAGGGCCGAATTGGGGTACTTGGCCGCGAAATCGTCGAGCAGCTTCACCTTTTGCTGAGTGTCAGTCTCGGTGTGCGCCTTATTGAAGGCGTTGTACTCCTCCGTGGTGTACGGAGTCGGCGTCGTTTGCGCCTGTGCGCGTGCTGTTGTCCATGAAATGCCGGCGGCGGCGGCGAGCGCCGCACCAAGCATTCCGGCGAATACAACTCTACCGATCCCACGCATCTCTATGACGCCTCCTGGGCGCGCAGCTGCACTACGCACCGGATGGATTGGAAATTTCCCCAGACGCCTTGCCGCGCCCCGACCCAAAACTGGTGGATTATAGGGTCTGAATCCTAGGCACGCAAGCGAGTTCGCAGGAAGATTCCGACGAATCGCACCAATCCTCTACTTTGTTAAGATGACCACGTGGCGAAAATGGTCGCCCGACCACATCCTGAGACACCGCGTGCAGGAGATTTGTTCCCGTCGGTGAGGAGCGGTTATTTAATTAAAGGACAAACCGATGGCTGAAACGAAACCACTCGCCGGGCAGAACGCTCTTGTGACGGGAGCCAGCCGCGGAATCGGCTTTGCCATCGCAGAAAAGCTGGCCGCGATGGGGGCTAATCTTGCGATTTGCGCGCGAAATGAGTCCGCATTGCACGAAGCAGCGGCCAGGTTGCGAAAACATGGCGGCGAAGTCTTCCTGATGCCGGTGGATGTAACTCAGGCGGCGGAGATCGAGCGCCTAATTCGTGAAGTGCAGCGCACGCTGGGGCCGGTGGACATCCTGGTGAACAACGCCGGTGTGGGCGAGTTTGGCCCATTCTTCGAACAGAGTGAATTGGAGTGGGACACAACTTTGGACACCAATCTGAAGAGCGTCTTTCTGCTTTCGCGGGCGGTGGCGCCGGAGATGATCCGCCGCCGGACGGGACACATCATCAACATCGCTTCGCTCGCGGGAAAAAATGCGTTTGCCGGAGGCACGATTTATTGCGCTTCAAAGTGGGGCCTGCTGGGGCTGACGCAGTGCATGGCGGAAGATCTGCGTGCAAATGGAATCCGTGCAAGCGCTGTCTGTCCGGGCTCGGTGGAAACGGATTTTTCGCCGCACACCGGCAAGGACGCGTCAAAGATGCTGCAGCCTGCGGATGTCGCGCACGCGGTCGCCATGCTGGTCACGCAGGCGCCGCAGAGCTTCATCAGCGAGATTTCGATGCGGCCGACGCAGAAACCTTGAAACGGACTTCGAGGTGATGGGAGGGCGCAAAAAGAAACTTTCGGCGAGCTGTGGCATCATTCATAAGGCGCCTTTCTGAAAAGAATTGCCGCAGAACACCTTCGTGAATCACGACGTCCAATTTTTGTTGCGTCACGGCTATGCGCTGCTCTTCGGCTGGGTGTTTGCCGAACAGCTGGGTGTGCCGGTGCCGTCGATACCGATCCTGCTCGCCAGCGGAGCGCTCGTGGCGCTCGGACGCTTTCATCCCCTGCCTGCGTTGCTGCTGCCGATGCTCGCTTCCACGATCGCGGACAGCGTGTGGTATCAGCTGGGGCGGCGCAAAGGCAGCCGCGTGCTGCACTTTCTTTGCCGGGTTTCGATCGAGCCGGATTCGTGCGTTCGCAATACGGAGAATGCTTTCGCCAGGCGCGGCGCGCGATCGCTGGTGATCGCAAAATTCGTTCCAGGCTTGAGCACGGCGGCGCCGCCGCTCGCGGGCGTGTTTCACATGAAGTTGCGGCGGTTTCTCGCGCTGGATTTGGCGGGAATCGTTCTTTGGGTGGGCGCATATTTCACGCTTGGCTTCATTTTCAGCAATCAGCTGGAAGATGTGGCTGCGTATGCGCTGCGGCTGGGCGTGGGATTGCTGGTTTTGCTGGTCGGCGCGCTGGCGGGATGGATTCTGTGGAAGCTCTACCGGCGGCATCGGTTTATTGCGAAGCTCCGCGTGGATCGCATGACGCCGGAAGAATTGAAGCGGAAGATCGACACGGGCGAAGAGGTCGTGATCGTGGATTTGCGCGGCTCGCTCGATTTCGAAGCGGAGCCTGAGATGATCCCCGGAGCGGTGCACCTGGAGTCGCATGAACTCGAAGAGGTGAAGGACGAGTTGGCGAAAGCGCCGGAAGTCGTCTTGTATTGTACTTGACCGAACGAGGCGACCAGCGCCCGTGTGGCGCTGCTTCTGAGAAGAAAGGGAATCCAGAGAATCCGGCCGCTGGCAGGCGGCCTTGAGGCGTGGCGCGAAATGGGATTTCCAACCGCGCGGCACGATTCGGGCGACGTGCAAAGCGCCACTGCAAATTCAGAACAGAAAGCTACTTCTTCGCGATAGCCGCCGGAATGGCTTATAATCTGGGTAAAACGATCCCCTGCTGCGATTGGTATTTGCCTTTCTTATCGCGGTAGGAAACCTCGCAGTCCTCGTCGCTCTCGAAAAAGACCACCTGGCACAATCCCTCGTTTGCGTAAATTTTCGCGGGGAGTGGAGTTGTATTGCTGATCTCGAGCGTGACGAAGCCTTCCCATTCGGGCTCGAATGGCGTGACGTTCACGATGATCCCGCAGCGCGCATAAGTGGACTTGCCGACACAGATGGTAAGCACGTTGCGCGGAATTCGAAAATATTCCACCGAACGCGCCAGCGCGAAGGAGTTCGGCGGGATGATGCAGATGGGCCCCTTGAATTCCACGAATGACCGCGCGTCAAAATGCTTCGGATCGACCGTAGTGGAATTAACGTTCGTAAAGATGCGGAATTCATCCGCGACGCGGATGTCGTAGCCATAGGACGAGACGCCGTAGCTGATCACGCCTTCGCGCACCTGGCGATCTTCGTACGGCTCGATCATTTTGTGTTCCATCGCCATGCGGCGAATCCAGCGATCCGGTCGGACGGACATGCACTCTCCTCGAGAAATTTTATTTTCGCAGCGCGAAACTTTTTGAAGGAATCGCAGTGTAGCTTGCGCGCGCTCGCTTGACAACCCATACACCGCTGTCTAGCATTACGCCTGCTTGTGCGGAGGATTGCGTGATTAAGCTCGACATCGTCAACGCCGTGGTCAATCAGGTGGCGGGAGTGAGCCGATCGAAGGCGGAGCAGGCCGTCGAGACCGTCTTCGAGTCGCTGAAAAACGCCATGGGCCGCGGGAACCGCATCGAGCTTCGGCGGTTCGGCGTATTCAACGTCCGACCACGCAAGACCGGCATCGGCCGGAACCCGCGCACCGGCGAAGAAGTGGCCATCCCTCCTGGAAAAGCGGTCCGCTTCAAGCCCGGCAAAGAACTGCAAGCCCTGGAAGCAAAGTAATTCCGAAAAAATATCTGAAGTGCGGCTTCGAGGCGCGCGTTCCGGCGTCTTGCTACAATTATTCCGTCACTCATGAGTTCAGGTAACGGCCACGGCGCTCCTGTCGTCCAATCCCCGCCCGAAGAGGTTGCTCCGCTGCGAGGGTATGTCGCTCGGCTAAAAACCCCTCGGTCTTATAGTTCGGTGCGCTCGCTGGCGATCGCGATTGCTCTGTTCGGAGTGACGCTCGTTTCCACTCTCGCGGTTGGCGCGCAGTTCGCGCAAACTTATGCGGCTGGAAAAGTTCCATCGCTCGACGATTTCTTCAGCTCTTACGTGAGATTCCTGCGCGAGCCTAGAGCGCTGGTAGCCGGGATACCGTTTGCGGCAACGCTGATGGGCATATTGCTCGCGCATGAGCTGAGCCACTATTTCATGTGCCGCCGCTACCACATTTTGGCGACGTACCCTTATTTCATTCCGGCGCCAACTTTGATCGGGACGTTTGGGGCGTTTATTCGCATTCGATCACCGATCGTCAACCGCAAAGCGCTCTTCGACGTCGGAATTTCCGGGCCGATTGCCGGATTCATTCTTGCTGTACCTGCGATGGCGCTTGCGATTCTGCACTCCAAGATCGTGCCGGGCGTGAACGCCAGCAGCGCACCTGTGTTTTTCGGGGTGCCGTTGCTGCAGCGAATTCTGACGGCCATGCTGAGACCGGGCGTCAGCCCTACAGACCTGCTCTTGCATCCGATTGCGCGCGCGGCGTGGGTCGGGCTCTTTGCGACGTCGTTGAACCTGCTTCCGGGCGGACAGCTTGACGGCGGCCATATCCTTTATTCATTTGCGAGTGAATCGCACCGGCGTGTGACCATCGGAGTCGCGCTCGCGCTGATTCCGCTCGCGTTTTTCTGGCTCGGCTGGATTCTGTGGTCCGTGCTTCTTCTCGCGATTGGTTTTCGCCACCCGCCGCTGATGGACCGATGGGAGCCGCTCGATTCCGCGCGGCGCTTCTACGCGGCCATTGGTCTCGCGATGTTCGTGCTCTGCTTCATGCCCGTGCCCATCGTGGTGAACGGTTGATCGCGTCGCGATCCTTGTCCCGATTCACGAAAGGCTCAGCGGGTCCACATCGACGATTACGGCGCCGTCAGGAATATTCTTCTTGGCGACAAATTCGTAGCAACCCGCAAGCGCGTGATTGAGCGAGGCGCGGGTCGGCGATTTCAGGAGAAACTGGAACCTGTATTCGCGTTTGAGGCGCGCCAGGAGCGCTGCTGCCGGCCCAAGCACGCGCAAGCCGCGCGATTCGAGCGGCTCGAAATATGCGGCCAGCTCGCGCGACCATTTGATCGCGTCTTCAATCTTCCGGGATCGCACGATCACGTTCGCCAACGCTGCAAATGGTGGATAGTGCAACATGCGGCGGAATTGCACTTCGCGCTCGAAAAACCCCTCGAAGTCCTGCTTGGCTGCGCTCTGAATTGCGTAGTGCTCCGGATAATACGTCTCGACGAGCACTTCGCCGGGAAGCGCTCCACGGCCGGCGCGGCCCGCGACCTGCGTAGTGAGCTGAAAGGTGCGCTCGGCGGCGCGAAAGTCCGGCATCGAGAGGCGCAAATCCGCAGCGACGACTCCCACGAGCGTCACGCGCTGAAAGTCGTGGCCCTTGGCGATCATTTGCGTGCCGACGAGGATGTCGAGTTTTCCCGCGGCAAAGTTGCCGAGGACTTTTTGATAGTCGCGCTTGCTGCGAACTGTGTCGCGATCGAGCCGCCCGACGCGCGCATCGGGAAAAATCTCGCGCAGCGTTTCCTCGAGGTGCTCCGCGCCCTCTCCGACGAAGTGCATGTACTCCGAGCCGCACTTTGGACATGTTTTCAGAGGCGGGCGCGAAAATCCGCAGTAGTGGCACGTAAGCCGCTGCGTGCGCTTGTGGTAGGTGAGAGCGATGCTGCAATTTTCGCAATAAGCTACGGCGCCGCAGCTTCTGCAGAGCGCGAACCATGAGTATCCGCGCCGATTGATGAGGATCAGCGTTTGCGTGTGCGATTGCAGCCGTGCGGCGATTGCGTCGCGCAGCTGCGATGACAAAGGCTCAGGAAGGTGCGTGCGGCGAAAATCCTCGCGCATGTCGACGATCGTCACCTGCGCCAGGCCGCGATTGCCGGCTCGCGAGCCAAGTTTGAGCAACTCATACTTTCCCGCGCGTGCATTTTCGTAGCTTTCGAGCGATGGGGTGGCGGAGCCGAGGACCACAAGGGCGTTTTCCAGCTTTCCGCGGAGGATCGCGGTGTCGCGGCCGTGATAGCGCGGCGACTCTTCCTGCTTGTAACTCGGTTCGTGCTCCTCATCCACGATGACGAGCCCGAGATTCTCGGCCGGCGCGAATACGGCCGAGCGCGTGCCGACGACGACGCGGGCCTCGCCCCGGCGAACGCGCCACCACTCGCGCGAACGCTCTGCGTCGGAAAGCGCGCTATGGAGCACCGCGACGCGGTCGCCGAAGCGAGCGCGGCAGTGACGCCCCATCCAAAGCGTAAGCGCGATTTCCGGCACGAGAATGATCGCGGACTTGCCTCGAGCGAGCGCTTCCTCAACGGCGCACAAGTAAACTTCCGTCTTGCCG
>DASTCZ010000361.1:0-3779 GCA_035710585.1 Candidatus Acidiferrales bacterium
AGCATGGGCCCCACGACGAAGTCGCTCACGCTGACTGGCGGCACGACATTCGATGCGTTGCGCGATTCGTACTACGAGCAAGCGCGCGGACTGATCGATGGCGGCGCGGACATACTGTTGCTCGAAACCTGCAACGACACGCGAAACATAAAAGCAGGCGTGCTTGCGATCGAACGCCTTGGCTGCGAGATCGGCCGAAAAATTCCGCTGATGATCTCCGCGACGATCGAAGCCATGGGCACGATGCTCGCCGGACAAAACGTCGAGGCGATGTGGGCGTCGCTCGATCATCTCGATCTGCTTTCGATCGGTTTGAATTGCGCGACGGGGCCGGAATTCATGACTGACCGCATCCGCACGCTCGCGCAGCTGACGCCGCACAACGTCTCCTGCTACCCAAATGCGGGAATGCCAGACGTCGAGACCAATACCTATCGTGAGACGCCAACCTCGCTTGCGACGCAACTCGAGCGTTTCATCGCCAATGGCTGGATCAACATCGTCGGAGGATGCTGCGGAACCACGCCCGAGCACATCCGCGCAATCGCACAGGCAGCAGAGGGCAAAAAGCCGCGCCACGCGCCGGCCGCTGCGCACCGGGCCGTCTATTCGGGAATCGAGGTTGTCGAAGCCGAAGATTCTACGCGGCCGCTCATCGTCGGCGAGCGCACCAATGTGATCGGTTCGCGGCTCTTCAAAAATCTCGTCGCGGAAGAAAAATGGGAAGAGGCCAGCGAAATCGCGCGCCGCCAGGTGCGCAGCGGCGCGCACATCGTGGATGTGTGCCTGCAATCCACCGAGCGCGAAGAACTGCGGGACATTCCGCCCTTCTACGACAGGCTGATTCGCAAAATTAAGGCGCCCGTCATGATCGATACGACTGACGCGCGAGCCGTGGAGCTTTCGCTGCAATACTGCCAGGGCAAAAGCATCATCAATTCGATCAATCTCGAAGATGGCGAGGAAAAGTTCGAGTGCGTCTGCCCGCTGGCGCACAGCTACGGCGCCGCGCTCATCGTCGGCTGCATCGATGAAGACCCGGTCCAGGCGCAGGCGTTCACGCGAGAGCGCAAGCTGGCGATTGCGGAGCGCTCCTACGATCTGCTCACAAAAAAATACGGAATCCCGCCCGAGAACATCATTTTCGATCCGCTCGTCTTTCCCTGCGCCACGGGCGATGAGAATTACATCGGCGGCGCAGTCGAAACGATGGAAGGCATCCGCCTGATCAAGGAAACAATTCCGTTTGTGCGCACGGTGCTGGGCATCAGCAACGTGAGCTTCGGATTGCCCGCCGGCGCGCGCGAAGTGGTCAATTCCGTGTTCCTTTACTACTGCACGAAAGCTGGACTCGATCTTGCAATCGTCAACGCGGAAAAAATCGAGCGCTTTCCCTCGATCCCCGAGCACGAGCGGCGGCTGGCGGAAGATCTCCTTTTCAATCATCCGCCGAAAAATGTCGCGGAGGATCATCCGCAGGCCGCGCTTCTCCGCTCCGCGCCCGAGGATTGGCGGCAACAAACGCGCGAGCAGAAAATCGCTGTCAATCAATTCCACATTGCGGCGATTACGGAGCATTTCCGCGGAGCGAAGCGCGAGAAAAAATCGAAGCAGGAGTTGCCTCTCGACCAGCGGCTCGCGAATTACATCATCGAGGGCACTCGCGACGGCCTGATCGAAGACCTCGAGCTAAAACGCGCCGAGCCCGCGAAGCCGCTCGACATTATCAATGGCCCGCTGATGGCCGGCATGTCGGAAGTGGGCCGGCTTTTCAATGCCAACGAGCTTATCGTTGCCGAGGTGTTGCAATCCGCGGAGGCCATGAAAGCGGCCGTCAGCCACCTCGAGCAATTCATGGAAAAAAGCGATACCGCGAAGCGCGGCAAGGTCGTGCTCGCCACCGTGAAGGGCGATGTGCACGACATCGGCAAAAATCTCGTCGAGATCATTTTCAAAAACAATGGCTACGACGTGATCAATCTGGGCATCAAGGTGCCGCCGGAGGATTTGATTACCGCATACAAAAAACATCAGCCTGACGCGATCGGGTTGAGCGGTTTGCTCGTGAAAAGTGCGCAGCAAATGGTGATTACCGCTTCGGATCTTCGCGATGCGGGGATTCGTGTGCCGCTGCTGGTGGGAGGCGCGGCGCTTTCCGACAAATTCACGCGGCAAAAAATCGCGCCGAGTTACACAATGGCAGTTTGCTACGCGAAAGACGCTATGTCCGGCCTCGGCCTGATGAACAATCTTTCCGATCCGGCCACGCGCGAATCCGTGATCCGCGATCACACTTTCGCGGACGGCGATGGCGGCGCCGTGGTGAGGAGTGTGGCTCCGACTGATGCGGGCGAGGCGCGCTCGCCGAAAATTCGGATCGATCTGCCGGTCCCTGGCGTGGCCTATCTGGATCGCAAGCTGCGCGATGTGCCCGACCTCGCGGAAGTCTGGGGCTACATCAATCCGCTGATGCTCTATTGCCGGCACCTGGGTTATCGCGGAAACTTCGATAAGGCGCTTGCGGATCGCGAACAAAAGGCCGTGGAGCTTTACGAAAACGTCGAAGAAGTAAAAGCGGCTGCGGCGAAGTTCATGAAGGTCCGCGTTGTCTGGCAGTTTTTCGAAGCCGAGCGTGCGGGAAATTCCATCGCGCTTTTCGAGCCGAAAGGATCTTCGCCGCAGCACATTTTCACCTTCGAGCGGCAGCGCGCGCCCGGCGGGCTCTGCCTGAGCGACTACGTTCTGCCCGCTGCGTCTGGGCGGCGCGATCATCTCGCGCTCTTCGTCGTCACCGCGGGCGCGGGAATTCGCGAACGCTCGGAAGAAGCAAAGAATTCCGGGCACTATTTCTTTTCGCACGCGCTGCAGGCTCTAGCGATTGAATCCGCCGAGGCCTGCGCGGAATGGCTGCACCGCCGCATCCGCGAAGATTGGGGCTTCCCCGATCCGCCGGAGATGACCATGGCGCAGCGCTTCACTTCCCGGTATCGCGGGAAGCGCTACAGCTTCGGCTATCCGGCTTGCCCCAATCTCGACGATCAGGCAGGAATCTGGAAATTGCTGCGGCCGGAAGAAATTGGCGTCCATCTTACCGAAGGCATGATGATGGACCCGGAGGCGAGTGTGAGCGCTCTAGTCTTCCATCACCCCGACTGCGCATATTTCAGCGTCGGCGAGATGAACCAAATCGTCTGATTGCAGTGGAACCGCGCCGGCTGTTATTCTAGAAGCATGAAAGCTGCGATTAAGTCCGCCGCTGGCGGTCCGTCCGGAAGAAAACCGCGTCTGACCGTGGATGAGGGCGCGAGAAAGCTCACCGAGATGTTTGAGGAATATCTTGCGACGCTTCCGAAAGACGAGCAGGACGCGCGACTCGCTGCGTTCCTTCGTATCGATTTCAAGAAGCGCCGTGCACGTCGTCCCAAACCTTCAAAGCATTCTCGTACTGCGGAGTCCCGGGTCTCCAGCCGATCTCGACGATAAGCGTCTGCTTGAATTTTTCGATATCATTTTGTTCCAAAGCCTCCCTGAACTGACGAAGAATAGATTGGTTGTGCCGAAGCCCAGCGATGTCACGCGGTCTTCTTCCTCGACGGGATTCCTCGAGTCGAATATCTCGAATTTCTGAGTCGTCGGGCATCAGTCGATCGGTTGCTTCTAGAATCCAGCGACGATAGCTTGGGCGATCATACCGTATCAATATATATCAACCATCGAAAGCAGCTGGAGTTTTGCTCAAGGTCTCTTGGAATTGAAGCTGGCGACGTATTTCGTGGGAA